>DATBMX010000035.1:0-6553 GCA_036554625.1 Aestuariivirgaceae bacterium | reverse complement strand
CCCTCGTTGCGGCCGCCAATGCCGGAGGCTCCTGGAGCGTCATCGGCGACACGACCACCACAATGATGTGGATCGACGGCGTCAGCCCGCTGGCCGTGCTGGAGGCGATCATTGCCGCCGTTGTGGCATTCGCGGTCTTCGCGACCGTAGCTGCACGCCAGCAGCATCGCTATTCCCCAATCGTCAAGGACGCCCCGAAGGGCCTGCGCTTGAGCGCCAGCCGCCTTCTCATCGTCGGCGTTATCCTGCTTGCCGCGATTGCAGCGAATGTGACGAGCAACGTCTATTTCCCGGACGTCCCAAATCATGTTCCGGTCCTGGGTCTCGCCGTATGGGTCGCGATTTTTGCAACTGCCCTCCTCTGTCGCCCCGATTGGAGTGTCGTTCCGGGCGCCGTCAAAGGATCGATCTTTCTCCTCTCGCTTGTCTTCTGTGCCTCGATGATGCCGGTCGAGCGGCTTCCTCCAGCTTCTTGGCAGACGGCCTTGGGCGCTGGCTTCCTCTCTTCCGTGTTCGACAACATTCCCCTTACAGCACTCGCCCTGAAGCAGGGAGGCTATGACTGGGGCTATCTCGCCTTCGCCGTTGGTTTCGGAGGCTCGATCATCTGGTTCGGCTCCTCCGCCGGCGTGGCCGTGTCCAATCTCTTTCCGGAGGCCAAATCGACGATCGATTGGCTTTGGCAAAGCTGGTTCATACCCCTCTCCTACGTTTTAGGATTCCTGGCCATGCTGCTGATCATCGGCTGGCATCCCAATGAGCGCCACAATTGAGGGGGGCTCAATCGGCGAGGCTGGAAAGCCCGCCCTGCCGAGCAGGCCCCGACCGGGATAGCGACGCTCCAAGGCTGCCTCGCCCGATGCTTCGCGTCGCCGACGTTGACGGCGTCAAGCTCACTCCAGTCCGATGCAGCGCGGCCGACAGGGTCACCGTGCCTTTTGGAGCGATCGCGGGAATATTCCCGTTTGAACCTTCGAGGACCATGACGCCTGCGGCATTCGTCGCGAGACCTGCTTCGAGATGATCATGAAGTTTTGCTGCATGCTGGGCGATGAGCTGCGTGAGATGCGGCACATCAACGGCTCCATATTGGCGGAAATCCGCCTTCGCGCTGATCGTCGTCGTGAGTAGGCTTGGCGGAAGAACAACCCCAAGCCGGTCATCCTTTACCTCGGGCTCGAGAGCCCGAAAATTGTTCCTCGCATAGTCTTCAAGCGACACGACGGTTGCCATCGAGGAGAAATCGATGCGATCTCCGCGCTGGGCGACTTGCGTCGCTGAATGTTTCGCGTAGCCATATACCAAGCCGCCGAGAGCGGCCATCGCCACCAGGCCGGCGGCCACGGCTCTGCGCCAATCCAAATACGACTTGACTGACCGATAGGTTAAGCCTTGCGTGCCCGCCATCACGCATACCCCCCGCCTCGAATCATCCCCGCAACAGATTTCGCCCACAAAATCCGGCAGATTTAAGAGCCTTGCCTATGGAATTTGCCAGACTTAGCTGTAAGCCTTTATAATGCCTATGAAATCGGCCGCTCTGAGACTTGCCCCGCCGACCAGGGCGCCGTTCACATCGTCGATCGTCACGATCTCTCCGGCATTCGCCGGCTTCACCGATCCGCCATAGAGAATGGTCACCGCCCTGGCCTGCTCGCCGATCGTCTCCTTGAGCTCGGCTCGGATATGGCTGTGCACGGCACCGATCTCGTCGCTCGAGGGCGTGAGGCCTGTTCCGATTGCCCACACGGGCTCATAGGCGATGATTGTATTCTCGCTGTTCATCCGTTCCGGCAGCGATCCTCGCAACTGTTCCCTCGTCACTCGCATTGTCTCTCCGCCGCGCCGTTCGGCCAGCGTTTCGCCGATGCAGATAATGGCAAGGAGACCTGCCCGATGCGCGGCCTGCGCCTTGGCCTTGACGAGGCTGTTGCTTTCCTGGTGCGCGATGCGCCGCTCGGAATGACCAACGATCACCGCAGAAGCTCCTGCGTCTTTGAGCATCTCAGCGGCAATGTCGCCGGTATGGGCGCCGTGCGGCTCGGAATGGCAATCCTGGCCGCCAAGCCGAATAAGTCCCGATCGCGTCAGCTTGCTCGCCGCCATGATCAGCGCCGCAGGCGGAAAAATCATCACATCGCAACTGAGCTTCACGCCTTCGAGCATGCTGGTGAGGAGCCGCAATTCACCAAGAGAGGCCGTCGTTCCGTTCATCTTCCAGTTCCCCGCGACCAGAACCCTTGGATTACCTCTCAACGTCACACTCATCCCTCCGACCAAGCGAACCGACACTTAGCAAAGCATTGGCCCAATGCGAAGAATGAATCGCTTCGCTCGAGCCTTGCGAGCCGCATTGGCGCTACTTATTATGCGCCGCGACATGGGCTGGACGCTCTGATAGGAATATCCGTCTATGATGGACAGTTTGCGAGGCGCGGCCACCGGCTGGGTGGCGAAGATTCTGATCGGCCTGCTCGCGCTGAGTTTCGCCATATGGGGCATCAACGACGTCTTCACGGGCTATCGCTCGGATGTTCTGGCCTCGGTGGGGGATTATGAAATAACGGCCGACGAATTCCGTATGACTTTCGAGCAGCGGCTGCGAAACCTGTCGCGCCAGACGGGGCAATCGATCACCAACCAGCGCGCCACTGAAATGGGCCTGGATCGCCAGATTCTAGCCGACATGCTCCGCAATGCAGCGCTGCAGCAGCAGGCGAGAAACATGCGATTGGCCGTGCCCGATTCGCTCGTTGCCGAAGAGATCGCCGGCAACCCGGCGTTTCAGAACTCGCGCGGCCAGTTCGACGCCAATCGCTTTCGCCAGATTCTGCAGCAGAGCGGGCTGAGCGAGCAGATGCTGCTCGGCGAGGAGAGGGCCGGCAAATTGCGTCAAGCCATCGCCGACCCGCTGCTCAATGAAATCCAGCCGCCTGAAACTCTGGTTGAGGCCGCGGTGCGTCATTTGAACGAGCGGCGCGATGCCAAATATTTCGTGCTCAAGGCAAACGAGGCGGAGATCCCCCCTCCTTCCGAGGTCGAGATCAAGAGCTACTATGAGAAGAATCCGCAGGCCTTCACTGCGCCCGCCTATCGCTCTGTCGTGCTGCTCAAGATCGAGCCGCAGGATCTCGTCTCTTCAATCAATGTAGCCGAGGAAGACATTGCCGCCGCCTACGAGACCGACGTAGACAGCTATCGAACGCCCGAGCGCCGCACGATACAGCAATTGACCTTCCCAACCATCGAAGATGCCAGCGCCGCAAAGCAGCGCATCGATCAGGGCACGGACTTTCTCGTTATCGCCAAAGAGAAGGGTCTGTCGGAGAACGACATCACCCTGGGTCACCTTGCGCACAAGGACATTCCCGACAAGGCCATTGCCGATGCCGCCTTCGTCTTGACGCCGAACACGGTGAGCCCGCCGGTCGAAGGCAGGCTTGCAAAAGTTCTGCTCAGGGTCACCAAGGTCACGCCGGAAGTGGTCAAGCCCTTTGCGGAAGTGCGCAATGAGATCGCCAACAAGCTCAAGTTCGAACATGCGCGAGAAGAGATATTGAACATGCACGGCCGGGTCGAGGACGAACGCGCCGGAGGTGCAAATTTCGAGGCGATTGCAAAGGGGCTCAATCTTCCGCACATAACAGTTCCGGCGGTCGACGCGCGCGGTCTCGACAAGTCAGGCAAGCCCGTACAGATTCCCGCCAAGAGCGAAGTGCTCGCGCTTGCCTTCGAGAGCGATGTGGGCGTTGAAACCGACCCCGTAGCGATGAAGAACGACGGTTTCGTCTGGGTAGATGTGCGGGATGTTACCCCTGCTGCGCTGAGGCCTTTCGCCGAGGTTCGCGCCGAGGCGCAGAAGGCTTACATTGCTCAGAAGCTGCGCGAGCAGGTGCTGAAGAAGGCGAATGAGATGGTCAAACGCGCCGAGGCGGGCACGACGCTGGAAACCCTAGCCCGCGAGGCTGGCGCGGAAGTTCGCATTGAGACGGGCCTCAAGCGCAACGAGGCTCGGCCGACCTTCGACAGCACTGCCGTTTCGGTCCTCTTCCTGGCCGCCGACAATGGCTATGTCTATGCGCCGGAGCAGGACGGGAAGGGCGCCAAGATCATCCAGGCTCTTCCGATCGTCTCCCCACCTTATGACTCCAAATCCAAGGAGGCGGAGAGCGTGCGCAAGGCGTTAGCCGAGGGTTTGAGCAACGACATTCTCGCCACCTATGTATCCGGCGTGCAGAAATCCTTTGGCATAAGCGTCAACGACCAACTCTGGCGCCAGACAACGGGCGTAAACCAGTAACGTCAGCTTTGGCCACGCCCCATGCAGATCAGCCCCGAATACGAGCTGTTTGAACAGCGCTATCGCGGTGGCGCGGCGCAGGTGGTCTTCACCCGCCTCGTCGCCGATCTCGAGACTCCGGTATCGGCGATGCTGAAACTCGCCCGCAACGAACATTACAGCTTCCTTCTTGAATCGGTCGAAGGGGGCGCCGTGCGCGGGCGCTATTCCATCATCGGGCTCAAGCCAGATCTCATCTGGCGTGCGATCGGCACCAAGGCCGAGATCAACCGCAAGGCCCTGCACGATCCCGAAGGACCGTTCGAACCTTTCGGAACCGATTCTCTCCAGTCCTTGCGATTGCTTCTGGCTCAGTCGCGGATCGATCTGCCAGACGATCTTCCGCCCATGGCGGCAGGCGTTTTCGGCTACATGGCCTATGACATGGTGCGGCTGATGGAGGATCTGCCCACAGCTGGACCCGATCCCCTCGCGCTCCCCGACGGAATTCTCATCAGGCCGACCCTCATGGCGATTTTCGATTCGGTGAAAGACGAAGTCACTGTCGTCACACCCGTGTATCCCGATGCTTCGCTCTCAGCCAAGACAGCCTATGCGCGCGCTTCCGAGCGCATCACTGGCGTCGTCGATGCGCTCGACCGCAGCTTGGACCATGAGGCCAAGCAGGAGCCGGCTCATGTCAACATCCACGCGGCCAACTCCAACACCGCGCCGGCGCAGTTCATGGAAATGGTGCGCAAGGCCAAGGATTACATTGCGGCCGGCGACATCTTCCAAGTCGTGCTATCACAGCGGTTCGAGACCAATTTCGAGCTGCCGCCGCTTTCCCTTTATCGCTCGCTCCGCCGCGTCAATCCCTCGCCCTTTCTATACTTTCTGGACTTCGACAAATTCTCCGTCATCGGCTCGAGTCCCGAAATCCTCGTGCGGGTGCGCGACGGCAAGATCACCATACGGCCTATCGCCGGCACGCGACGGCGCGGCGCAACGCCGGCTGAAGACATGGCCCTGGCGGAAGAGCTTCTGGCCGATCCCAAGGAGCGTGCAGAACATCTGATGCTCCTCGATCTCGGCCGCAACGATGCCGGACGCGTGTCGCAGATCGGTTCGATAAAAGTAACCGACAAGTTCATCCTCGAATACTACAGCCAGGTGATGCACATCGTCTCCAATGTCGAAGGCCGCCTCGATCCGAAATATGACGCCATCGATGCTCTGATCGCCGGCTTCCCTGCCGGCACAGTATCAGGCGCTCCCAAGGTGCGCGCGATGCAGATCATCGACGAGCTCGAGCGCGAGAAGCGAGGCGTCTACGCCGGCTGCGTCGGCTATTTCTCGGCGAATGGTGACATGGACACCTGCATCGTGCTGCGCACGGCCCTCGTAAAGGAGGGAAAGATGTATGTGCAGGCTGGCGCCGGGATCGTGGCCGACAGCATTCCCGAAAGCGAGCACCAGGAGTGTCTGAACAAGGCTAAAGCCCTGTTTCGGGCTGCGGAAGAGGCGGCGAGATTTGCCGGGCTTGCGAGGCGCGGCCAATAGGTGCATGGGTTTGCCATGATCGTCTTGATCGACAATTACGACAGCTTCACCTGGAATCTTTACCATTACTTGGGTGAACTGGGCGCCGAGACCGTTGTTCATCGCAACGACAAGGTCAGCGTGGGTCAAGTACTGTCCTCGAAGCCCAACGCAATCGTTGTCTCCCCCGGTCCCTGCACCCCCAACGAGGCGGGAATCTGCCTCGATCTCATCGAAGCTGCAGCCAAAACGACACCAATTCTCGGCGTCTGCCTCGGACATCAAGCCATCGGCCAGGCTTTCGGCGGCAAGGTCGTGCGCGCCAAGGAGCTGATGCACGGCAAGCTCTCATCAATCTCGCACAGCGGCAGGGGCATCTTCGCCGATGTTCCCGATGGTTTTCAGGGCACTCGCTATCACTCCCTCATTGTCGAACGCGAAAGCCTGCCGGATTGCTTCGAGGTAACCGCGGAAACCGCCGGCACGATCATGGGCCTGGCGCACAAGAAACTCCCCATTTACGGCGTTCAATTTCATCCCGAGAGCATAGCTTCCGAGCACGGCCACCGCATTCTCCAGAATTTTCTTTCCCTTGCCAAAGCGGCTTGAGGATCCCCCATGACCTCTTTCAAGGCTCTGATCTCCAAGGTCGCTGATGGCAAATCCTTGACCCGCGAGGAAGCCAAGGGGGCCTTCGACGTCATGATGTCGGGCGAGGCAACGCCTTCGCAG
>DATBMX010000068.1:0-11655 GCA_036554625.1 Aestuariivirgaceae bacterium | reverse complement strand
GCGAATCGACTGGTTTAAGCCGCCGAAGAAGATCAAGAACACGAGCTTTTCCTATCCCAAGGTTTCCATTCGCTGGTTCGAGGATGGCGTCCTGAATGTTTCTTACAATTGCATCGACCGTCACTTGAAGAAGCGTGGGTCGAAGACAGCGATCATCTGGGAGGGCGACGAGCCCTATTACGATAAGCGCATTACCTATAACGAACTCTACGAGCGCGTGTGTCGCTTCGCCAACGTGCTCAAGAAGCACGGCGTCAAGAAGGGCGATCGCGTCACCCTTTATCTCCCCATGATTCCTGAAGCGGCCTACGCCATGCTCGCATGCACTCGCATCGGCGCTGTCCACTCCGTCGTGTTCGGTGGATTTTCACCCGATTCGCTTGCCGGCCGCATCATTGACGCCGGTTCTAAATTCATCATCACCGCTGATGAAGCGCTGCGCGGCGGCAAACGCATTCCGCTCAAGGCCAACACCGACAAGGCGCTCGAACGTTGCGCGGGCGACGAGAAGGTTCTGGTTGTTCGCCGCACGGGCGGCCCCGTCATCATGAAGGAGGGCCGCGATATCTGGTATCACGAGCATGAGAATTCTGTCGCCGCTGATTGTCCGCCGGAGAAGATGAAGGCGGAAGATCCCCTGTTTATTCTCTACACCTCAGGCTCGACCGGCAAGCCCAAGGGCGTGCTGCATACGACGGGCGGCTACCTCGTTTACGTCTCGATGACGCATGAGTATGTGTTCGACTACCATGAGGGTGACATTTACTGGTGCACGGCCGATGTCGGCTGGGTAACGGGGCACAGCTATATTGTCTACGGGCCGTTGGCCAATGGCGCTGTGACGCTGATGTTCGAGGGCGTGCCGAACTACCCCGACGCCTCGCGTTTCTGGCAGGTCGTCGACAAGCACAAGGTCAATATTTTCTATACGGCGCCGACCGCCATCCGCGCGCTCATGGGAGCAGGCGAAGACTATGTGAAGCGCTGCTCGCGCGCCTCTCTGCGGCTTCTTGGATCCGTGGGCGAGCCCATCAATCCTGAAGCCTGGGAGTGGTACCGCCGGGTCGTTGGCGACGGCCGCTGTCCGATCGTGGACACCTGGTGGCAGACCGAGACCGGCGGCATCATGATAACGCCTTTGCCCGGTGCGACGAAGCTCAAGCCGGGCTCCGCCACGCGTCCTTTTTTCGGTTGCCAGCCTGCGCTGGTGGATGAGAAGGGGGCTGTCCTCGAAGGGCCGGCCAGCGGCAATCTCGTCATACTCGACAGCTGGCCAGGACAGATGCGCACGGTTTACGGCGATCACGAACGCTTCGTGCAAACCTATTTTTCCACTCACAAGGGAAAGTACTTCACCGGCGACGGATGCCGGCGCGACGAGGATGGCTACTATTGGATCACCGGCCGTGTCGATGACGTCCTCAACGTCTCCGGGCATCGTCTCGGCACGGCGGAGATCGAATCGGCGCTCGTTGCGCATCCCAAGGTGTCGGAAGCTGCGGTGGTCGGCTACCCGCACGACATTAAGGGTCAGGGCATCTACTGTTACGTCACCTTGATGTCCAGCGAAAAGCCTGATGACGGCCTGAAGCAGGAGCTGGTGGCCTGGGTTCGCAAGGAGATCGGCCCCCTCGCCACCCCCGACAAGCTGCAATTTTCCCCAGGGCTCCCCAAGACCCGCTCCGGCAAGATCATGCGGCGAATCCTGCGAAAGATTGCCGAGGACGACCCGGGAAATCTGGGCGATACCTCGACCCTTGCCGACCCTGCGGTTGTTGATGATCTTGTCGCCAACCGGCTCAATCGACGGCTATGACCAGGGAGCTTCAATGCCCCTCTTGCGCTGTGGCCTCTCTGCAAAATATGGTTTACAGCCGGGGCTGCTCGATGGGCGCGAATGCATGGGGACCGCGATGGACAGACGTACGTTCTTCCTTTCAGGACTTGCCGCCGCTTTCCTGGTGACTCCCGCTTCCGCCGAATGGCGGGTGGGCAACCGACTCTTCAATTTCAACTCGCCTAACCGGCGTAGATACAAAGGAAAAACGACCGTCCCCCTGAGGAGCCGCGAGGCTCCGGGAACGATCATTATCAGCACGCGCAAGCGCCGGCTGTTCTATGTGCTGCCCGACGGCATGGCGATCAGCTATGGCGTCGGAGTCGGCCGGTTCGGCTATACATGGCGCGGCGTGGCGCGGGTCGGTCGAAAGGCCGAATGGCCTTCCTGGCATCCGCCGGCCGAGATGATCGAACGCGATCCCCTGGCGGCCGAATATGCTGACGGCATGCCGGGTGGGCCGGAAAATCCCCTGGGCGCCCGAGCTCTCTATCTTTACGAAGGCAGCAAGGACACGCTTTATCGCATTCACGGCACGCGCGAGCCCTGGTCCATTGGGCTTGCAGTCTCATCCGGCTGCATTCGCATGCTGAACGAGGAGGTTATCGACCTCTATAACCGCGTCAAGATCGGCACCAAGGTCATCGTCACCTGACCTGTTGAACGCAACGCCCTGAGCCCTCATATGAATCCCGGTCCGTTCCGGACCAGGGAGTGTGTCGATGAACGTGATGCGCACAGGCTTGCTGCTCGCCGCGATGACCGGCTTGTTCCTTGCCATCGGCTATCTGGTGGGCGGCGAGACGGGCATGCTGATGGCCTTGGCCTTCTCGGTCGTGACCAATCTTTTCGCTTATTGGAACGGCGACAAGATGGTCCTGTCGATGCATGGCGCCGAAGAGGTTTCTCCGCAGCAGTCTCCCGAGCTGTACCGGTTGATTGAAACCCTGGCTGGGCGCGCCGGGCTGCCCACCCCCCGCGTCTATCTCATTCATAGTCCGCAGCCCAATGCCTTCGCCACCGGTCGGAATCCGGAAAATTCCGCGGTCGCCGTCACCTCCGGCTTGCTGCAGCATCTAGGCAAGGATGAGATCGGCGGCGTTATTGCCCACGAGCTCGCGCATATCAAGAACCGCGACACGTTGATCATGACGATAACGGCCACTCTTGCCGGCGCTATTTCCATGCTCGCCAATTTTGCCTTTTTCTTCGGCGGCCGCGACCGCAACAATCCCTTGGGCCCCATCGGCGCCATTGCCATGATGATTCTGGCCCCCGTTGCCGCCATGCTGGTTCAGATGGCCATCAGCCGCACGCGTGAATATTCAGCCGACCGTATCGGGGCCATGATTTCCGGTCTGCCGCGCGCGCTCGCCTCTGCGCTGAGGCGCATCGCCATGGCCGCCGATCGGATCCCCAACGAGACCGCCGAGGCCAATCCGGCCACGGCCCATCTCTTCATCGTGAATCCCCTGAGCGGGGCTGGGATGGACAACCTGTTTTCGACCCATCCGAATCCTGAGAATCGCATTGCGGCTCTGGAACGATTGGCCAAAGAAATGGAAGGCACCTCAGGTGTTCGCGATCCGGTGGCTGCCTCGCAACCGCGAGGACCTTGGGGATAGCACTGCAACGCTCGCCGCCCGATAGTGAATCAAGTCTCATCGCCCGCGCGGAGGCCGCGCGCCTGCTTCACGCAATTCTGAAGCGCGGCATCCCCCTAGACGAAGCGTTCGGTGCTTCTCTGGACGAAGGCGCACTGGCCCGAGTGCCGCCGCGCGATAGGCGACTCTGCCACGCAATCATCGCCACGACGCTCCGTCGAAAGGGACAGATCGACCGTGAGCTCCGAGACCTGCTCGCCAAGCCCTTGCCCAAATCGGCCGGCCTTGCGCCGGAGATTTTGGCTATCACGGCTGCACAGATTCTTTTCATGCGCATTCCCCCTCACGCGGCAGTCGCTGAGGCTGTTCGGATGGCCAAGGCGGACAATCGGGCTCAGCATTTCGCCGGGGTCGTCAATGCGGTCGGTCGAAGACTCGCCTCCTTGCCTCCTGGCGAGACAAATCCCGAGGACTTGAGCATCAACACGCCGGCATGGCTTTTTGAGCGATGGGCGCGGACATATGGCAGGCCGACAGCCTCGGAGATTGCTCGTGCGCATCTTTCTGAAGCGCCGCTCGATATCACGGTTCGCGGAGATGCCATACTATGGGCCGAGCGGCTCGATGGTGAGCATGCAGGCGGACAAACCATTCGTCTGCGGAATCCGCATGGTGCCATAGCCGATCTCCCGGGCTTCACCGACGGCCAATGGTGGATTCAGGACGAGGCTGCCTCTTGGCCCGCAGGGCTTCTCGGCCCCGTGCAAGGAAGGCGCGTTCTCGACCTCTGTGCGGCGCCCGGTGGCAAGACGGCACAATTGGCAAGCGCTGGAGCCCATGTCACCGCGGTTGATCGATCCCCTGCCAGACTAGACCTGCTGCGCCAGAACATGGAGCGGCTTAAGCTGCATGCCGACCTCGTTCTCTCCGATGTTTTGCGATACGAACCGTCGAGCCTTTTTGACGCGGTGTTGGTCGATGCCCCCTGTTTCGCCACGGGCATTATTCGCCGTCATCCGGACATTCCTTATCAGCGACATTCCGATCAGCTGCTGGCTTTGACCGATATTCAGCGGCGCATGCTCCGCAAGGCGGCGACACTCGTGCCCAGCGGTGGAACCGTCGTTTTCTGCACCTGCTCCATTGAACCCGAAGAGGGCGAACACCACCTCGACCACCTTCCTTCTGATTTGAAACTGTGGCCCCTATCCTCGCAAGACTCGCCCATTCCCAGGCGATTCATTGATTCCAAGGGCTGTATGCGCTCCAGGCCCGATCAGGGCCTTGACGGATTTTTCGCCATGCGCCTTGAGCGGCTTTAGCCAACCCTTAAGGATGATTATCAAATCGTTAACTCAAACTGCCTGATAAAGTGTTCGGAAGCCAAGGCTGGGGAAATTCGGATCAATGAGGGGTGAACGCACCCAACTGAAATTGCAGGCGAACTGGCGCCTCGCGGCCGAGATGGGAAGATCCTTGGCGGGGTCTGCTGCCCTGTCTCCGAAGATATCTGGGCTCGTCGTTCCGATCCGTCTCTTGATGATGGGGTCCGCCCATCGCGGAGCGCAAATCTACCGCGGACACTTCTGCTTCAATGGCAGGACCATTCATTCACGGGGCGCCTCGATCTTCGAAATATCCGAGGCTGATGCGGCATGGCTTGAGGAGCTTCACGGATTTGCCTGGCTCACCGACCTCGAAGCAACCGGCCTGGAGCTTGCCCGGGTCCACGCGAGGGCGCTCATTTCTGACTGGCTGGATCGTGACACGGGCCACAAGAGGAGCGCCGATGGTCTAACGGTCGTTGCCCGTCGTCTCATGTCGTGGATCACAGCCGCCCCTTTCCTCCTCGACCACGCGAGCGCTGATTTCCTTGCGAAATTCTGGGCCGGATTGTCCAGCCATATTCGTGACCTTCAGTTGCGGTCGACCTTGTGCATTTCGCCATCGCGTCGCCTCGCCTGTGCGACGGCCCTGGCTTACGCGGCCATTGCCCTCAGCGGAATGGAGCCATGGCGGGCAACCATCCTGGACTGGCTTGCCGATAGGTTGGATGCGCAGATTTTGCCTGACGGAGGGCACGCCTCCCGCAACCCCGCCGAGCTGGTTCAGCTGCTCCTTGACCTCACGCCACTGAGGCTTGCCTGTGAGATGCACCGCATAACCATGCCTCCGCCGCTGCAGGCCGCTCTCGAGCGCATGATGCCGATGCTTCGCTTCTTCCTCCATGGCGACGGCGGTTTGGCCATGTTCGGCGGAGGCGCTGATGCGCTTGTCGCTCAGTGTTCCGCGATTCTCGACTCCGATGGCACGCAGGGAATGCCGATATCCAATGCCCTGCATTCGCGCTACATGCGTCTCGCACATGGTTCCACTGTTGTTATTTTTAACTCGGCGCCGAATGCAAGTAGCGATGGATCCGTTGCACCATTGGCCTTCGAGCTTTCCGATGGACCCTGCAGGATTGTGACCAATTGCGGACCGCCCCTCCGCCCCAATGATGCTGGAGAAGGCGATTCCCCGTCCGCGGACTACGGCATCGTCACGCTACTGGCGGCGTCAAAACCCGCTCCCTTGCCGTTTCTCGAAGGCTTGGGCCTTCGGCGCAGCGCCCCGCCTCAGTCAGAACCGATGCTTGCTTCCACCCCTGCCGGTTCATTGGCCGAAGCCAATCACGCGTGTTTTGCGCTTCAGACTGGCTATGCGCACGAGCGCCGCCTTTATCTTTCTTCCTCGGGCGCTGACTTGAGAGGCGAGGATCGTTTTGTGCCCAACGCGGGTGCAGAGCCCGGAGAAGCTCATTTCGCACTCGGATTTCATCTGCATCCTGACGTAACGCCGACACGCGCCAATGACGGATCGAGCCTCGTTCTTCTCTGCCAGCGGAACATTGCCTGGATTTTCATGGCGCGTGGAGCGGAAATCGCGCTTGAGCCATGCCTTTGTCAATGTGGCGCGGACGCCGCTCGCAAGACTTTGCGGATCGTTTTGAGCGGCTGCGTCTCGCAAACACCCGTTCGTTGGGCTTTCAAGCGCTCTCCCGATTGCGAGCTGCGCCTGGCTGGAGAAGAACGTCCATAGGCAATTTGCAGGCCCTTGCAGGCATGCTATGCGGGCGTGACTGGCAATTTGGATGACATCATGTCCCGTCCCGTGCGGCGCGCTCTCTTGTCTGTTTCAGACAAGACCGGTCTCATTGAATTTTCATCCTCTCTGCACCGTCTCGGCGTGTCGCTGATATCGACCGGCGGCACCGCCGAAGCGCTTCGGCAGGAGAATCTCCCTGTCACCGACGTCTCGCAGCTGACGGGATGGCCCGAGATTTTGGGTGGGCGAGTGAAGACGCTGCATCCGCACATCCATGCTGCCCTTCTCGCCGACCTTGACGACGATCAGCACCGGCGAACGCTTGCGCAAATCAGTATCGAGCCAATCGATCTTCTTGTCGTCAACCTCTACCCATTCGAGGACGCCGTTTTAGCCTCGGCCGCCTTCGATCGCTGCATCGAGAGTATCGATATCGGTGGTCCGGCGATGATCCGGGCCGCGGCCAAGAATCACAGGAATGTTGCCGTTGTGGTCGAGCCGGCTGACTATGACGGCGTAATTGAGGAGCTGCGCCGCACGGGCATGCTTGGGATCGAGACGAGGCGGATGCTGGCTGCGAAGGCATTCGGACGGACAGCCGCTTATGACGCGGCAATCAGCAATTGGTTCTGCAGCTTTGATCGTGAGAAGATGCCAGACTACATTGCCTTTGGTGGGCGGCGCGCCTATCCACTTCGTTATGGCGAAAACCCCCATCAGCACGCGGCTTTCTATTCCCCGGCTGCGAAGGATGGAGCAGCGGGGTGGCGTCAAATTCAAGGCAAGGAACTCTCCTACAACAACATCAACGATATGGACGCAGCCTGGCAATGCGTCTGCGAATTTACCGGCCAACCAGCCTGCGTGATCGTCAAACATGCCAACCCCTGCGGCGTCGCAATGGCCCCGACGCTGTCGGAAGCCTATCTGCGCGCCTTCGCCTGCGACTCGACGAGCGCCTATGGCGGTGTGATCGCGCTCAATCGCCCGCTGAATGAGGAGACAGCAGAAGAGATCTCAAAGATTTTCACGGAGGTCGTGGTCGCGCCGGGAGCGACAGAGGCAGCGGAGAGATTGCTTCAGCGCAAGCCCAACCTTCGCCTTCTCTTTGCGTCGTCCTCCTCCGCACCGCACGCCGAACTCATTGTAAAATCCGCCGCCGGCGGGCTCCTCGTTCAATCTGCGGATCGAAAAACCCTTTCCCGCGACGATTTGCAGGTCGTGACGCAGCGGGCCCCCTCGCCCGCTGAGTTGGAGGACCTCATATTCGCCTTCACGGTCGCCAAGCATGTCAAATCGAATGCCATTGTCTACGCCAAGGGTTTGGGCACAGTCGGCATCGGCGCCGGTCAGATGTCGCGAGTCGATTCCACACGTATCGCGGCACTCAAGGCAAATGAAGCCGCCAAGGCGCAAGGGCAGTCTGAATCGTTCGCCCGAGATTCGGTCGTCGCTTCCGATGCTTTTTTTCCCTTCCCCGATGGCATCCTTGCTGCGGCTGCGGCGGGAGCCACAGCGGTCATACAGCCCGGCGGCTCCATCCGAGATGATGAAGTGATCGCCGCCGCCGACTCCGCCGGCCTTGCCATGGTGTTCACGGGCATCAGGCATTTTCGGCATTAGACTTGGCATGGCCGCGCAGGATCAGGAAAGCGCGCGATACCACGTGTCGGACAAAGTATAGCCTTCCGGCCAAGGATCCTCGGGATCAAGCACATAAGTGTGAACACCGCTGATCCACGCGCGGCCGGAGATCGTCGGTGCGATGGCCACCGTTCCGTCCTGCAAGCGTGTTGTCGCTGCGATCCGCCCCTCGAATCGCGAATTGATCACTGACGTGCTGACAAATCCTTCGCCTTCCTTGATTTCGCCTTTCGCATGCATCGCCGCCAATCGAGCGCAGGTGCCTGTTCCGCACGGAGACCGATCGAGTTTGCCGGGAGAGATAACGACTGTGTTTCGCCCCGTCGGTACGCCGCGTTCATCGACCACCGGCAGGGTAAACTCGGTAAAGGCGATCTTATCGAAGGCAGCGACCTCAGGATGGCGGACGGAGATCTGTTCGCGTGCCGCAGCCTTGACCAATTCTCCCGTCTCGACGAGTTTGCGCGCCTCGTCTGGCACGAGCTTGAAGCCGAAATCTCGCGCATCGGCGATGACGAAGAATGCCCCGCCATAGGCGACATCGACGCGCAGCTTGCCGATGTCCGGAACCTCGATCAGCCTGTCGAGCACGGCAGCAAAACAGGGAACATTGGTGAGCGTGACCCGTTCCACGCGGCCGTTCCTGCACGCCGCCTTTACCGGCACAAGCCCGCCTGGAGTTTCGAGCGTCAGCTCCGTGACAGGCTCCTTCATTGGCAGCATGCCTGTTTCGAGGAGCACCGTCGCGACGCAAATGCAGTTCGACCCCGACATGGGCGGGTAATCGTCGGGCTCCATGATGATGAATCCTGCATCCGCCTTCGGATCCTTGGCAGGCACCACGAGATTGGCATGCGTGAACGCGCCGCCGCGCGGCTCGTATAACAGGAACTTGCGCAAGCCGTCATCGTGCGCCATCAGCCATTGCCGCTGCTCGCGCACACTGTTGCCGGGGGGCGGCAGGACACCGCCGGTGATCACTTTTCCGACCTCCCCTTCGGCATGCGCTCCAATGACCGTGATGAGGCGGCGTGCCCTCATGTTCTCCCTGCACCAGTTCCCGAGCGAGACTGTCTACGGTTTCGTGATATCGTTTTCCGGATTGAGAGTATAGCCGGGTCCGATGATCAGCGGGCCCTGCGGTATCATGGATTGATCGACCTGGCTCCTGAATGTGCGTTCGATCCGTTGCACCACTTCGCCGCCAGGCTTGGCAAGGATCTGCACGACGACCTTATAGGGCACGTCCTTCTTGATTCCCTTGAGCGCCGGTGTGCGCAACGTGTAGCGGCGCTGTCCATCGCGTATCTTGTCCGTCACGAGAATGGCTTGCCCGCCCATCGGATTTTCGAAGCTTGCCTCTATGAGAGCCTCCTGCGGCAGTTTCCCTTCGGTGTTGATGACCACCCCGTAAAAGGCTTCACCGATACGATAGTTGAACACAAAGCCGCCGCCGGCGAATGAAGCCACCGGCTTCTGGCCGTCATCGCATCCTGACAACAGAAGCAATGCAGTCAGAACAACTCTGGAGCAATTCACTTTTCATAGTCCTTTCTCATGCTCATACCCAGCAAGCCCTCAGGCCGGAGGATCAGGAAGCTCAAGATCAGCGCGAACACGGCAACGTCGCGATAATCGAGCGGAAAGAACGCAGCCCACAGGGTTTCGAGCAATGCCAGCGTGAATGCACCTGCGACCGCGCCGCCAAGCGTGCCGAAACCTCCGATTATCGAGGCAAACAGCGCCTTGAGGCCCAGCATGAGGCCCATGTAGAAACTGACCCCGCCGTAATAGGTGCCGACAGTCAATCCGCCTGCTCCCGCAAAAATTGCCGCGCAGATGAATGTCAGCCTAGTGACCTGGCGGACATCAATGCCGATCATTGAAGCAAGCGCCGCGTCTTGAGAACAGGCGCGCCACAATCGTCCAAGCGCCGTCCACCGCATGATGGCAGCCATGCTGCCGAGAAAGATCCCTGCAACGCCGATGACGGTCGCCTGCATGAAGCTGATGCGAACTGTGAACCCGCCGAGCTCGCCTTCCACCAGCGCGGTTCCAAGCAAGGGCTCGAGCCATTGCTCTCTCCCGCCGGATTGCATCCTCATGATTTCCTGCAGTACAAGGCCGAAGCTTAATGACACGATGAGGAGCGTTTGGCTTTTGCCTCCGATGAGAGGTGCGAACAATGTGCTGAGTGACGCTGCGCCGAGCGCCGCCGCGCACAGAAGTCCGCTAGCCAGGGCAAGCATAAGCGCTGCTTCAGTGCTGAGGCCAAGCGATAGGGCTGTGATCACAGCGTAAACCGCGACGAAGGCGATGAACATGGCGATGTCGCCAAAAGCCAGGACGATCCGGCTGGTGAGTCCATGCACCAATGCATAGGCAACCGCAAGAAGGCTGTAGAACGAGCCGATGATGAGGGCGTTCGTCAGCTGTTGGACAATGTAGCCTGAAGAGGGCAATCTGGGTTACCTTGCCTAACCATCAAAATCCAGTTTGCTGGTTAAACTGATGAATAATGCGGCCCCTGTCAAACGCCGGCGCAAGCGAGTCTCCTTTCCCTGGAGCGACCATCATTTCATCAACCGCCATCTGGCGCTCGACCTTGCCAACACCGTTGTCTACCGGACGGATGTCCTGCGACGAGAGGATCGTTTGAAGGATCGCGCATCCCTCTTGCGGTGGTGCCGCGCGGCCGGTTTGCCGGCCGGCCTGTCGCACCGCGCTGCTCTCGGTCCTGTTTTGGCGGTTCGCGAGACGATCGACAGGTTCTTCCGTCGGGCTGCCGTGTCGAGTCGGCTCAACCATGCCGACTGGCGCGACGTGATCGAGCTCTATGGCCGCTATGCAAGCCGCCTGAACATGTCGAAGTCGCTTGAAGGTGCGCAGCCCGCTGCGGGCCAGGCTCCTTGCCATCCAACCCTGCTAGGGCTCATTGCCCATAGTGCAGTCACACTTGCACTCTCGCCGCGCTTCGCAAAGGTCAAGGTGTGTCCAGCGTGCGGCTGGCTCTTTCTCGATCGCACGCGCAGCGGCAACAAGCGTTGGTGCATCACCGCCCTTTGCGGAAACCGAAACAAGAGCCGCCGTTATTATGCCCGCAGGCGGGCACGCCGACCTAGCGCAGCGTTGCCCGTACGCTCGTCTTGACCGCTTTGAGCGCCTTTGACACCGGGCAGATCTCTTTTGCCTGTTCTGCTGTCCTGGCGAACGTCTGGGCATCGATGCCCGGCACTTCACCCTCAGTCTCGAGTTCGATGGACGAAATATCTGCACCCCCTTGGCCAACGTCCAGCTTCACCCTGGCCGTGGTCGCGATGCGGCGTGGCGGATGTCCGTCCTTGGTGAGAAGGCCCGAGAGCTGCATCGAAAAACAGCCGGCATGGGCGGCCGCAATGAGTTCTTCCGGGTTGGTGCCTGCCCCGCTTTCGAAACGGGAACCAAAGGAGAATTCACCATCATAGGCTCCTTTCCCGAACGACA
>DATBMX010000416.1:0-6485 GCA_036554625.1 Aestuariivirgaceae bacterium | reverse complement strand
CTCGATCTTGCCGAGCGTGGATGCGTCGAGCAGTCCCACGCCGTTGCGCACGGCAAGGATCTCGCGATTGATGGCTTCGGCGCGGCTCTCATCCTTGCTGCGGTAGCAATAGGGCCGCCGCCACAGGCCGACGGGTTCGAAGTCTCCGCCCTGCGCAACATGCCAGTCGTAGATGGCCGTGCGCCGCACCGGAATGAACAGCGCATTGCGCAAGGCCCCGGCGATGACGCCGAAAGCCATGGGCGTATAGGGCGGCCGGAATGTCGTGATGCCGATTTCGGGGATCGCCTTTCCTGTCGCCTCGGCAAGGACGCCGAGCCCATTGACATTCGACGTCTTGCCCTGGTCGGTGGCCATCCCGAGCGTCGTATAGCGCTTTGTGTGCTCGACCGACTCATAGCCCTCGCGCTGCGCCAGCTCGAGATCGGCCGCCGTGACGTCGTTCTGGAAATCGATGAAATGTTTCGTTCCTTCGTTGGAACTTCCCGTCGCCGGCGAAAACCACAGGGCCTCGAGCGGCGCCTGCGCCTTCTGCTCCACCAGGGGCAGCGCGCGGTGTTTGCTTGCGGGTGATTTCGCGCGCAGAAGCTTTAGCGCCGCTTCGCCCGCCGCATAGCCTTGCGTGATGCAGGAAAGCGCATCCATCGCGCCATTCGCCGCGCCGGCGGCCTGCATCTTGTCGAAATGCCGCTCAGGTCGGAAGCTCTGCAGCGCTTCGTCGAATTTCACCTTGCCGCCATTGTGGCACCACAGATGGACGGCCGGGTTGAACCCGCCGGAAACGGCAATGAAATCGCAAGCGATTTTCGTTTCGCTCACCACCCGGCCACGGCCCTTGCGATAGGGCGCGATCCTCGCCGCTTCGATCGACTGGCCGCCGCCGTGGGTTTCGACGCCCGACAGCGCCGCTCCCATGACGATCTCCGCGCCCGCCTTGCGCGCCTCATCGATGAGGGCGCTTTCCGCCTGCGTGCGAACGTCGATGATCTGCTGCACCCTGACGCCGGCGCGCATGAGCGCGATTGCCGTGCGATAGGCATCGTCATTGTTGGTGAACACGACGCCCGCTTCCCCCGGCGACACGCCGTAGCGCGCGATGAAGCCGCGCACGGCCGAGGCGAGCATCACGCCAGGCCTGTCGTTGTTGGCGAAGCTGATCGGCCGCTCGATGGCGCCCGTGGCGAGGATGACCTGCCTGGCTCTCACGCGCCACAGCCGCTGGCGCGGCGCGCCCTTCGCAAGGAGGGATGGATCGTGATCGGCCACCCTCTCGACCATCAGCACATGATTGTGGTGGAAGTGCCCCGCGACCATCGTGCGCGCAAGAAGATGGACGTTTTCGGCCCGCGCCAGCTCCGCCGCCTTTTTCTCTGCCCAGTCGATCTGGGAAAGCCCGCCAATGGTGGCGTCGTCGAGATCGGCGACGCCGCCGAAACGCGCATTCTCATCCGCCACGATGACGCGCAAGCCTCCTGCCGATGCCGCCTCCGCCGCGGCGAGACCAGCCACGCCGCCGCCCGCCACCAGCACGTCGCAATCGACCGATATGTGCTCGTAAGAGTCGGGATCAGGGACCTTGGCCGCCCGCCCCAATCCGGCGGCGCGCCGGATCATCGGCTCGTAGAGCGATTTCCAGAAGGCCTGCGGCCACATGAACGTCTTGTAGTAGAAGCCCGCCGGAAAAACGCGCGACAGCCTTCCGCTGACGCCGCCCACATCGAAGGCGAGGGTCGGCCAGCGGTTCTGGCTCGACGCCACGAGCCCGTCGTGAAGCTCGACTTGCGTGGCGCGCAGGTTCGGCTCGTGCCGCTCAGCCGAACCGACGCCGACGAGCGCGTTCATCTCTTCGGCGCCCAGGCCCATAACGCTGCGCGGCCGGTGATATTTGAAACTGCGGCCCATGAGCCGCTGGCCGTTGGCGAGTAGGGCGGAGGCGAGCGTATCGCCGGCAAAACCGTTCATTGCGCGCCCGTCGAAGGTGAAGCGCAAGACCCGCGCGCGGTCGATCAGCCGCTCCCGCGCAAGCCCCTGAGCCACGCGATGGGGTTTTCCCGCCATCAGGTTTCCGCCTCAGAACGTCGTTTGCGGGCGAAAAACTCTGCCCATTCGCCTTTCGCCTCGCGTTGCAGCGCATCCGGCGGCAGCTCGGCCATGAGATAGAACGCTTTGAATTCCATCGTCACCGTGTCGCGCGCCGCATGGAACCATTTTCCGCAGCCGCGGTCGCAGCGCCAGCGCTCGAAATGAAGACCCCTGGGGTTGCGCCGCATGAACAAATAATCGCTGTGCGTTGCGGAAGGCACATTGTCGGGATCATGGGTTGCCGGCCGCGCGATATGGGCCTCGTGACCATAGTGGAAATCCGTTTCATCGCCTTCGATCCCGCACACAGGGCATGTGATCTTCAGCATCGGTTCCGCTCCTAGTGCGCAACCGCCGCGGCGACGCTTTCATCGATCAGCCGCCCCTCGGCGAAGCGGTTAAGGCTGAACGGCTCGGCGATCTTGTGCGGCCGTCCATTGGCGATTGTATCGGCGAAGACGAAGCCCGAGCCGGGGATCGATTTGAAGCCGCCCGTGCCCCAGCCGCAGTTGACATAGAGGCCCTCGACGTCCGTCAGCGAGATGATGGGCGACCGGTCGCCGGTCATGTCGACGATGCCGCCCCACAGCCGCAGGGCCTTGAGCCGCGAGATGAAGGGGAAGGTCTCGACGAGCGCCGTCACCGTTTGCTGGAGGGCCGGGAAGGAGCCGCGCTGCGAATAATTGTTGTAGGGGTCGGCGCCCCCGCCGATGACGAGCTCCCCCTTGTCCGACTGGCTGATGTAGCCGTGCACCGTATTGGCCATGATTACGCAGTCGATGACCGGCTTGATCGGCTCCGACACCAGCGCCTGCAGGCACACGCTTTCGATCGGCATGCGCACGCCCGCCATCTGCATGATCACCGACGTATGTCCCGCCGCCACCACGCCAACCTTTCGTGTGCGGATGAAACCCTTGGTGGTCTCGACGCCGGCGATGCGCTGTCCGTTGCGCCGCACGCCGGTGACCTCGCAATTCTGTATGATGTCGACGCCGAGCGCGTCCGCCCCGCGCGCATAGCCCCACGCCACCGCGTCGTGGCGCGCCGTGCCGCCGCGCGGCTGGTAATAGGCGCCGAGCACCGGATAGCGGCAATCGGCCTCGACATTCATGAGAGGCACGAGCCTCTTGGCTTCCTGAGCCGTGATCATGCGGCAATCGAGCCCGGCCAGCCGGTTGGCGTGCGAGGTTCTTTTCAGTGCCCTGAGCTCGTGCTCCGTCTGGCACAGCATCAAGAGTCCGCGCGGCGAGAACATCACATTGTAGTTGAGCTCGCGCGACAGGCCCTCGTATAGCCCGCGTGACAGCTCGTAGATGGCGATCGAAGCATCCTGCAGGTAGTTGGAGCGGATGATCGTCGTGTTGCGCCCCGTGTTGCCGCCGCCGAGCCACCCCTTCTCGACGACGGCGATATTCGTCATCTTGTGTTCCTTGGCAAGATAATAGGCGGTCGCCAGCCCATGCCCGCCGGCGCCGACGATCACCGCGTCATACTCAGGTTTCGGATTGGGGCTGCGCCAGACGCGCTCCCAGTCCTTGTGGTAGTGCATCGCATTGCGGGCGATGGAGAAAATCGAATAGCGCGTCATCGTCTGGTCACTCGGGGAGGGCGGCTGTCAGCGGCTGGTCTGCCAAGGCGGGCGAAAGTTAACACCCTCGTTTATCCCTCACCACCGAATTGCGACAAAGCTTCTCCCGGCTGCGACACCGGGCCGCTTTCCTGCTAAAGGAGGCCGATTGTCTGGCAAGCGCATCGCAAATACATAGGCTTCATGCTCCTTTGGGTCCTCTTCTCGATCATCACCGCCGCAGTGCTATTGGCGATTCTGCGCCCGCTCGCCCGCGCGGGCGGCGAAGGCGAGCTTGATGAGCGCCTCTTCGACCGCGAGGTCTATCGCGATCAGCTGTTCGAGCTCGAGCGCGACAGGCAGAGAGGCACGATAGCGACAAGCGAAGCGGAAGCGGCGCGACACGAGATCGCCCGCAGGCTTCTCAAGACTGACGGGACAGCGCATGCTCCCTATCGCGCTGAGGGCGCATTGCGGCGCCTGGCGCTCGTCGCGAGCATCGTCGCTCTTCCCGTCTTTGCCGTGAGCTTCTATCTGCTGCGCGGCAGCCCACACCTCGAAGGCGTGCCGTACGCTTTGCGCCTCGCCAATGCTGAGGCCAATCGCGATTTCCATGCTCTCATCGTCAAGGTCGAGAACCAACTTGCCGCTCATCCGACCGATGCGGAAGGCTGGCGCGTGCTGGCGCCAGCCTATCGCTCCCTTGGCCGTTATGACGACGCGGCCCGCGCCTATGCCGGGGCCTTGACCCATGGCAAGCCCGACGCCACTCTCCTCTCCGACCGTGGTGAGGTTCTCGTCATGGCTGCGCAGGGCCTCGTGACGGGGGAGGCGGCGCAGTCCTTCCAGGATGCGCTGAAGCTCGATGCCAGGAATCCCAAGGCGCGATATTTTGCAGGCCTGGCCCTTCTGCAGGAGGGCAAGCCTGAGGAGGCTCTGCGTCTCTGGCAGGCGCTGCTGAGGGATGCTCCTCCCGATGCGCCCTGGCGGGCTCTCGTAGAATCCCAGATTGCCGGCGCCGGCGGGCAGCAGCAGGGCCGCATGATCGCTTCCATGGTGGACGGCCTGGCCCAGCGGCTCGATCGCGACGGCAATGATCTCGACGGTTGGCTCAAGCTCGCCCGCGCCCGCATGGTGATGGGCGAGACGGACAAAGCAAGAGCCGCTCTCGATCGTGCGAGCGCGCTCTTCAAATCGGACTCAAATGCGATGGTGCGCATCGAAGAGCTGCGCCGGGAGCTCAATTGATGCCTGCCGCGATTGCCCTCACGCGCAAGCAGAAGCGATTGGGCCTTCTCATGTCAGCTCTTGCCGTTCTCGGCGTCGCTTCGGGTCTCGTTCTCTATGCGTTGAGCGACGCGATCGTTTTCTTCTTCACCCCCGCCGAAGCCATGGCGCGAAACATTGAAGAGGGCACGCGCTTTCGCTTGGGCGGCCTTGTCGCCGCAGGCAGCCTGAAGCAGCAGGGAACGAAGGTCGAGTTCATCGTCACCGATACGGAGAAATCCATTCGGGTGACTTATGCCGGACAGCTTCCCGATCTCTTCCGCGAAGGCCAGGGCGTCGTTGCCGAGGGCAAGCTCAATGGCGAGGGCGTGTTCATGGCCGATACGGTTCTGGCCAAGCACGACGAAAATTACATGCCCAAGGAAGTGGCCGACGCTCTCAAGAAGAAGGGCGTGTGGAAGGAAGGCGAGGGCGCCAGTCGATGATCGCCGAGCTTGGCCATTTCCTTCTTATTCTGGCGCTTGCCACCGCGGTCTACCAATGTGCCGTGCCGCAGATCGGCGCCTTCCGCCGCGACATTGGCCTCATGCGAGCCGCGCTCCCTGCGGCGCTGGCGCAATTCCTTCTGATCGCCGGCGCTTTCGCCGCTCTCACCTGGCTCTATGTGGATTCGGATTTCTCCGTCGTCAATGTCGCTTCCAACTCGCACAGCCACAAGCCGCTGCTCTACAAGGTCTCGGGCGTCTGGGGCAATCACGAGGGCTCGATGCTCCTCTGGGTGCTGATCCTTTCCTTGTTCGGCGCCGCAGTCGCCCTTTTCAGCGCAAGCCTGCCCTGGCATCTGAAGGCCCGCGCCCTGTCGGTCCAGGGACTCATCGGCGCCTGCTTTCTTCTCTACATTCTCACCGTCTCCAATCCGTTTCTGCGCTTGAGCCCGCCGCCGGTCGAGGGCAACGGTCTGAACCCTGTTCTCCAGGACCCCGCCCTCGCCATTCATCCGCCTTTCCTTTATGCCGGCTATGTCGGGCTTTCCATTGCCTTTGCCTTCGCCTGCGCCGCCCTGATCGAGGGTCGTGTCGATGCCGCCTGGGCGCGCTGGGTAAGGCCCTGGACTCTCGCCGCCTGGATGTTCCTCACCGGCGGCATCGCGCTCGGCTCCTGGTGGGCCTATTACGAGCTGGGCTGGGGCGGCTTCTGGTTCTGGGACCCCGTCGAGAACGCTTCGCTCATGCCCTGGCTTGCTGCGACCGCGCTGCTGCATTCGGCTGTCGTGATGGAGAAGCGCGAGGCGCTCAAGGTCTGGACCGTGCTGCTCGCCATTCTCGCATTCTCGCTGAGCCTGATGGGCACGTTCCTGGTGCGGTCGGGCATTCTGACATCGGTGCACGCGTTTGCCGTCGATCCGGCGCGCGGCGTGGTCGTGCTGCTCATCCTCGCGATCTTCTGCGGCGGCGCGCTGACGCTGTTCGCGGCCCGCGTCGGCGCGCTAAAGGTCGGTGGGCTGTTCGCGCCGATCTCGCGGGAAGGTGCGCTGGTGCTCAACAACGTGCTGCTGACCACGGCCTGCGGGACGGTGCTGATCGGAACGCTCTACCCGCTGGCGCTC
>DATBMX010000413.1:0-4139 GCA_036554625.1 Aestuariivirgaceae bacterium | reverse complement strand
GGGCCACCATGTACGGCTGCGATAAGCCGAACGCACACTTTCCAGGTAGAAACAGGCTAGTGGCGAAGGTTCTGCTTCGGATCTACTGTAGGGCAAGGAGAAGCCAGCATTACGACTTCGGCGGCTGACGCGTCCCAGAGTGATCGTCGTCGGACGGTGCCTTCTTTCCCGCGAGTCCTTGGACCCAGATCTGCGAATGCCGGACAATGCTGGAATCGGCGGAGGAGACCCTGCGCATGATCGGCGTCGCTCTGACCTTGACGTTCTTCGCATTCTTCTGGGCGCTACGGGACAAGCTTGACATGATGGGCCTCGAGTACGTCCGGTGGAACCGCACGCGTCCGGTGTTTCTTATGCGCGGCATCGCCCTCGGGTTAATCGCCGGGGCGGTGATGGCATGGTGGTTCCGCAACTATGACCTGGGTGCGGCACCCTCGTTCGCCGAACTGTGGATTGCGGTCACCTGGGGACCGCTGATTGAAGAGGTGATCTTTCGCGGATACCTCTTCTCGATGCTCGAGAGATTCCTCGGCCGCTGGACACGGAACTCAGGGTGGCTCGCGGTCCTCGGCATTGCGGCGATATTCGCTATGGGCCATTTGGTGAAGGCCGGCATCACTCCGGTCCAGATTGCGAGCATATTCATCACTGGCACCCTCTACGGTTGGCTCCGGCTCAACAGCGGCTCCATCGTCCCCTCAGTCTGCTCTCACATCGCCTACAACTCCGTGATCTACCTCGCGGCAGCGTTTCTTCGCCATCAGCGGTAGCGGCAACCTCAGCCGCACTGAAGGCACGTTTTCCTGGAGGTGTTTCCATGATTCGTTCGACGGAAGAATTCCGCCTCGTTGTCAAGGCAGCGCGCAGGGTGGGGACGCCGTTGGTGGCAGTTCGCACGGCCGACCCCGCGAGCGCGATTGCCCAAGTGAGCGTGAGCGTCAACGGAAAGAACGAGGATGTGCCCCTGGTTGTCTGGGACTTCATCGGCGGGCTGCAAGGAAGGAATGAGGCCGGCAAGTCGGCGGTGGCAAAGGTGGTCGGGGAGAACTCGGCCGCAGTCGGCCCCGGTGACATGCTCGCGTTGGCAGGACGCTTGGCGGCGGATACTGTGCTCTTCTTCCTCAACCCACAGCGGTTCTGGGAGCAGGCCGATGTCGTGCAAGGCATCTGGAATCTGAGGGACGTCTTCAAGGCGGCCGGTCAGATGCTGGTGCTGGTGACACCACCCGGTGTCACGCTGCCTGTCGAGCTCCAAAACGACGTAATGATCATCGACGAGCCGCTCCCGTCTGCCGAAGA
Organism: Aestuariivirgaceae bacterium; assembly: GCA_036554625.1. Classification (GTDB taxonomy): domain Bacteria; phylum Pseudomonadota; class Alphaproteobacteria; order Rhizobiales; family Aestuariivirgaceae; genus DATBLQ01. The sequence goes on along the minus strand of DATBMX010000413.1, from coordinate 2,840 downwards.
CTTGGCCCAGTTGGTCGCCGATACCTTCGACTCGGCGAACCTACCAGCGCCGGACGAGGGTGTGGTTTCGTCAGCCGTTGAGGCCCTGGTGGGATTAGCGGCATTTCCAGCGGAACAGGTGCTCGCGATGTCGCTATCGAAGAAGGGCCTCGACCTGGATCGCCTGTGGGAGCGGAAACGCCAGGCCGTCGAGCAAACACCGGGACTCAGTGTCTGGCGCGGCGGGGAGACGTTCGAACAGATCGGGGGTTGTGACAACATCAAGCGGTTCCTCACTGCGATCCTTCACGGGCAGGAGGCGCCGCGCGTCATCGTGTTCGTGGACGAGATCGAAAAGGCGTTCGCCGGAACCGGTACGGACATGTCGGGTGTCAAGACCGAGATGACGGGCACAATGCTGAGTTGGATGCAGGACCGCGGCGCGGACGGGCTGATCTTCATCGGTCCGGCTGGCGCTGCGAAATCCGCTGTGGCAAAGGCGGCCGGCGCGACGGCAGGCCTTCCGACGGTAGCCTTCGACCTTGCGGCGATGCAGAGTTCGCTGGTCGGCGGATCGGGAGAAAGACTACGCTCGGCCCTCCAAGTCGTGGATGCGATCTCCCAGGGGCGCAGCCTGTGGATTGCGACATGCAACTCGATCACGACGCTGCCTCCAGAACTCCGGCGACGCTTCACGCTGGGCACGTTCTTCTTCGACTTGCCATCAGCCGCGGAGCGAGAGGCGATCTGGAAAATATATCTCGACAGATGGAATCTCACCGGCGAACTACCGGACGATGAAGGTTGGACCGGCGCCGAGGTCAAGGAGTGTTGCCGGAAAGCATGGCGGCTGAAGCTGTCGCTGAGGGAGTCGGCCGAATACATCGTGCCGGTTTCGCGGTCGGCGGCTGACCAGATCGATGCGCTTAGGCGTCAGGCCTCCGGACGGTTCCTCAGTGCCGCGCAGCCCGGCGTATTCGCGGTCGAGTCACCCCAAGCGACCGTGGCCGCCGGAAGGCGGACATTTCGCGACACCGAATAGAAGCACGACATCGGCTTGAGGTCTTTTCCATAGCCGGTGGGCGGCGACAAGAGCAACAACAACGAAGAAAAGAAGGGATTCCCGGTCTTCAGGAGGAAATGGTGAGCAAGTACCTCGAAATGGCTACGGCTTTGACGGACGAACGATATCTCGTCGAAGCTCTCCAAGAACTCGGCTATACCCCCGAAGTGTGCCGCGAAGGCAAAGCCCTCATCGGCTACTTGGGTGACGAACGGGCAGAGCGGGCGCAGATCATCATCCGGCGGCGGCAGCTCGATTCGGCATCGAACGATATCGGCTTTGCCCGCGATGGCTCCGGCGTCTACCGGGCGATCATCAGCGAATACGACCGCGGAATCGGCTTCGACGACGCTTGGCTTGGACGGTTGTCGCAGGCGTACAAGGAACGCCAGACGATGGCCGTCGCCAAGGCGAAGGGCTACATCTTCAAAGGCCGCGAGGTCATCAACACGCCTCAGGGCAAGAAGGTCCAACTGCGATTCGCGGTTCGGTGAGGAGCGAGGCCGATGAAAGAGAAGACGGTGGTTATCGAAATCGACGAGCGCGGCAATAGCTCGATCGACCTTGAAGGTTTTCAGGGAAAGGGCTGCGCGGACGTGGCCAAGGACTTCCAAGGCAGCGATGTCGTGAAGAAGGCGCGCAACAAGCGCGAGTTCTACGTTGACGCTGCGGTCGGGAAGCGAGCGCAACAACAGGCATAGCACGCAGCATTTCATGGCGCGTTCGGGCTACTCGGTGTTCCCGGTGTGCGCGGGCGGAGCACGGATCTTGGGAGGCAGAATCAGCATGACACGGCTAACTACGGACAGCCGCGTACGGCGCGAGACCTGCGCCGTCATCCAGCGTAAGCCTCTTGTGGTCGAGCTTCGGCCGCATACAGCGTACCTGCGTCTCAAGGGCGCACGGTGGGGCTACGAGGTCGACTACCAGTCGATCTGGCTGCTTGGCGCCAAGAAAGCGGCTGAAGCAGCTCTCGTTGAGAGGCAGAAGAGACGGAAAGACCGAATGTCGCGGCGCTGAGGGATGCCGGAGTGCCGGCGAGCGTGGGGACAGTCCGAGGAGATCCCGAAACTGGAGTAGGATGGCCGAAAGACACAACGCGGCGGTGGAAGCCAAAGCTCCTTTGTTCGCCTCGGCCGGGCTTATCACGCCACTCACAGCAGACAACATCAAGGAGAGCTACGAGCGTTGGCAAGGTGAGCGCGAGAAGCTTCGGCTACGTCAAGTGCGCTTTGCCGAGCGTTGCCGGCGTATGGTTTCGCGGCGTGTTTCGAAATCCGAACTGGATGAGTTGGATGCACGCCGCTCTCGGCTACCGTCCACGAGCGAATACGGCGCGGACTTCTGGCGCAGAGTGCTCGCGCGGCTTTGCGGTCGCTCGGATCAATGATGGCGGGCTTGCTGCGCAACCAGGAGCAACCAACATGCTGATCCATGGCTTCATCGGCGCAAGCCGTGTGAATGTGTGGCTTGAATCAAACCTTTGCCGCATTGGAACCATACCTTTGCCAGTGCGTGGAGCGGTAAGCGCTTGATTTCTCGTCGCGGCGGCGACGGTCAGCAGAGGCGCTGGCAGGATAGTTTTGCCGAAGTCCATAGGTGGAAGCATAGTTTGGCCGAGAACCTGAGCGACTGGCATAGGTCCAAAACAATATCCTTGACTTCTGTTGTTGTATACAGGCATACTGGCACATATACACCATGTCCGGTGACGAGACCATTTCAGATGTCCGGCGCTGGTTTGCAGAAGCGATCAGAGGAATTTGGCCGGTCGCGACCGGTTCCGTGTCGCTGAGGA
>DATBMX010000394.1:0-5249 GCA_036554625.1 Aestuariivirgaceae bacterium | reverse complement strand
ACCTCGAAGACTTCGGTGAGGTTCACGTCGACAATGCGCCGCCAAGCGGCGGGATCGAGCTCCTCGACCGGCCGCGTCCCGCCGATGAAGCCGGCATTGTTGACGAGGATGTCGATCCCGCCGCCCTCGCTCGATATGCGGGCGAGCGCTGCGGAAATCTGCGCCGAATCCGTGACATCCGCCGTGACATGTTGCAGAGGACCGCCCGTGGCCGGCTCCAGGTCCCAGGACCACACCCGCGCGCCCGCGCCGAGGAGCCGCTCCGCAATGGCGCGGCCGATTCCCTTCGACGCGCCGGTCACGACGGCAGTTCGTCCAGAGAACCCGTAGGAAACCGGCATGGAATGTAACCTTTCCGCGTGGTGCGGCACCGCTTCCGTCCGCCCCGGGGCTTGCAGGGTGGAATATTCCAAGCAGCAGGCCGACGGGCAAGCCAATCGGTTGCCCGAGCGGGTTGATCCGATGCGATGAACGTTAGGACGAACGCCTGCGACGCGAAGACAGGTCGACCACGGTGCCATCCGACAACAGCGTTTCGATCTCGCGTGCGAGGTCGGCAGCGCGAAACGGTTTGGACAGACGAGCCAAACCAGTCTCGTCACCTGCGAGCTTGGCGTATCCGGTAATCAGCAATCCTTTAAGATCCGGGTAGATCTGCCGGGCCTTTCTGATCAGCTCACCGCCCCGCAGGCCAGGCATCAGGTAATCGCTTACAACCAGTTCAATGTCTTGCCGCTCGCGGAGCATGTCGAGTGCTGCTGTGCCGGACGAAGCTTCAAGGACCTCATGGCCCATATCCCGGAGCATTTCCGCCGTCGCTCTCCGCACGAGCTCCTCGTCGTCTACCAGGAGTATTGTGGTTTGGCGCATGTTGATTGGTAGCGCCGCTTCTTGCGTCGTCAGGGGATCGGCGACCCTGCCGCTAACCGGCAGCCAAATTTCTGCTGTCGTCCCCTGCCTGAGAGCGCTCGTGAGCCTCAGAATCCCGCCTGACTGTGCAGCCAAGCCGTGAACCATCGATAGGCCAAGGCCGGTACCTTTGCCTACGCCTTTGGTGGTAAAGAACGGCTCGATCGAACGACTGATCGTAGCACCATCCATCCCGCTACCCGTATCCGTGACTGCGAGACGGATGTAAGACCCGTTCGGGAGGCCGTCGATTCGACCATCAACGATCTCCTGCTCGGAAACATCGATGAACAGAGAACCGCCTCCAGGCATGGCATCGGAGGAGTTGACCGCAAGGTTCAGCACGGCCAATTCGAGTTGGTTGGGGTCGATGCGCGCTGCGGGGAGGTCCGGCTGAATTTTGACCTGCACCTCGATATGAGGCCCAATAGAGCGCTGGATCAGATCGCGCATTCCATCGATCAGTTCGCCGATGTTTATGGCGCGCGCTTCAAGATGCTGCCGGCGCGCGAAGCTCAAGAGGCGTTGGACCAGAACGGCAGCTCGCTGTGCCGCCTCGAGGGCAGCAATGATCAGACGCGTAGCACGCGGATCACTCTCGTATCTGCGGTGAAGCACATCAAGCGTACCGACGATCGGCGTCAATAGATTGTTGAAATCATGTGCGACGCCTCCGGTGAGTTGCCCCAACGTCTCCAACTTCGCCATTTCATGCATTCGCGCTTCGGCGTCAGCTAGCTGCTGCTGCTCGCGCATACGGTCGGTGACATCATAAACAAACTGGTAGGCGCCGATCCGTTCGCCTTTCCCGTCCCGAAGCGAGTTGTACTTCATCTCGTAAAACCGGCGGTCCCGACCGGGATCGCCGAATTCGCCGATCTCGGTGAACTCCTCGCCCGCAAGGGCGCGCCCCCACACCGCCTGCACGGCTTTCCGGTGCTCAGGAATATGCGCAAGCACCTCCAGCATCGACTGACCGACCTGCGGCCGCACTCCGAAGATTCGCTCGAACTCGTTGGCGAAAGCCCGGTTTATGGCCAGCCATCGATAGTTGAGGTCGGCGACCTGCACAAAGGCATCGGTCCCTTCAACAACGTCCGCAAGAACACGCTTCTCGGCAAGTGATTCCGCGAACCGTTGTCCAAGCTTCTCATTCGCCTCGCGCAGACGGGCTTGGCTGGTCTGCAGCCGAGCGCGCTCTTCTATCAGCTCACGCTCTCTGGCCGCGATCTCCAGAATGTGCCGCTCGGCCTCGCGTTGACGTGCCCGTGCGCGAAGGGCCGCTCGGGCGGCAGAGATCAGCGTGATCGGCGAAAACGGCCTCTCAATAATGGTGACATTGCTGAGGCACGCGGCGAGATTCGACTGAGAAGCTGCATTGCCGCTTCGCTTGGTGAGCAGCAGGATCGGCAAATCAGACCAGGGCGGCTGGCGCTGAAGCCATGCCGTCACGGCTCTAAGATCATCGTCGCCTAGTGCTTCCTCAGCCAGAATAGCACCGCCGATCCGGCCATCGGCAACGGCAGCAAGAACCAAATCTGCGGATGCAAAAATCGAGTTTTGGATACCTGCGCCGTTCAGGATGCCGCTCATGACAGCGGCATCGCGGCCGTAAGGAGCCAGAATTCCGACAGCTTGTGTCATAACCAGGCGAAGCTTATTTGCGACTGCCGAGCAGATCAGACGCCTGTCCGATGAAACTCGGAACTCCGGTCAAGACGCCTGAAAAGTTGCGAAGCGGCTCGCCGAGCCGGATCCCTTTGCTGTCGATGAGGTATTCGCGGATCGAGGACTCATGAGCGCCGGTCCGCTTCTTGATTGCGGAAATAGCGCGCCTCAACTCTCCGAAAGCTTCAAAAAAGCGAAGCAACAACACTGCATCCGCCAGATAGGTCAGGTCGACAGGTGACTGCATATGGCCCACCAAGCCGTGCTGGGCTAACACAAGGAAAGTCAATACGCCCCGCTGATTGATGTAGGTGAGCAGTTCATGCAGCTGGAGCAGCATAAATTGCTCCTCAGGCATGGCATTCTGATATCCCGAGAGACTGTCGAGCACGACAGCAGTGACATTCTCGATCTCAACATGATCTCTGACGATGCTTGATAGCTCGCCTGGGGAGAGTTCAGCCGGATCGACCTGGCGAAAGTGGAACCTCTCTCCAAAGCGGTCAAAATCCATGCCGAGACCGGCAGCCCGCCGAAAGAAATTATGACGCGTTTCGTCGAAGCTGATAAAAAGCGAGCTCTCACCCCGGTAGAGCGCCGCGATCAGATATTGCATCGCGAGTGTGGACTTGCCGGCGCCGGCCGGTCCGAGGATGAGCGTGCTCGTTCCACGGTCCAGGCCACCATCGAGCAGAGCATCGAGCTCGACAACGCCGCTCTCTGCGCGACCGTCCCGGTCCAAGTGCTGCTTATGTTCGCTTGCAATGAGACGCGGGAAGATCTCGATGCCCCCGGTGCGGATTACGTAATCATGGGAGCCGCTGTGGAAGGCCCTGCCGCGCATTTTGAAAACGCGAAGGCGGCGGCGGTCCGCGCCGTAGATGACCGTGGCTTTCTCCAACCGGATGACACCATGCACGATGCTGTGGAGATTCGCGTCGTCCAATTCCTCGGTAAGGTCGTCGACGAACACGGCGGTGCACCCTAATCGAGCGAAGAAGTGCTTCAGGGCGAGCACCTGGCGGCGATAGCGGAGGGCACTTCCCGCGAGTAGACGGATGTCGGAAAGGCTGTCGAACACGATGCAATCCGGGTTTACCCGTTCGACCTCCTTCATAACCAGTTGCACCGTCTCTCCGAGTTCCAAGTCGGAGGAATAGACCACCGATTGCTGCTGGGAAGGGTCGAGGCTCAGTTCGGGTGGAATAAGCTCGTAAAGGTTGATCCCCTCGAGCGACCAGCCATGGCTTTCGGCCGCTTCGACCAATTCATCCTGTCCTTCGGACAGGGTTATATACAAAGGGACGCCTCCGCGATCACGGGTCCTCATCAGGAACTGCATGGCAAGGGTCGTCTTGCCGGAGCCAGGCCGGCCTTCCAGTAGGTGAACGCGCCCCCGTGCATAGCCTCCAGCCAAGATGTGATCGAGGGAGGCGCTTCCAGTCGCGACCCCCTTGTCAGACTTCTGGACAGTCATCAGGCGGTCTCCGACGTGTGATAAGGAATAGCCCCTACGGAGTTCGCCCTTCAGGCGGTCTGTGGTGAGGGTTCTTCTGTCGCCTAGTAAACACAAGGGCGACCGCTGGTCTGCCCACTTGTGAACATAAAGCCCATGTTGGTCGTACAACGACGGCGCCAGGACGATGGAAGAATGCACGGCAAAGCTAACAATGGTTCGGCAGGAACGGACGGGATTGCCGTTAACAATCTGCTACGGGCGCTGAGGGCCGAGGATGCCGCGATCCTGGAGCCTCTAGCTGCGCCCTGGTGGGGGGACTACGGAGACATCCTGTTCGAGCCTGGGGAGACCGTTCGCCACGTTTATTTCCCTTGTGGCCCAAGCCTGATTTCGTACCTCATCGTCTTCAACGATGGTCGAGCGGTCGAGACGGCCCTGATTGGACGGGAAGGAGCCGCGGGAGGGATCGTCAGCCACGGACGCCTTCCCGCCTATGCCAAGGCTGAGGTGCAGTTCCCCGGCCCGTTTTTGCGCATCGAGATCAAAAAGCTGGAAGACGCGAAGATGGGCTCGCTGACTCTGCGGCATCTCTTCGCTCGTTATGCCGATTGTCTGATGGCCCAGGTGTTCCAGGCAGTCGCATGCAACGCGGCGCATACAATCGAGCAAAGAGCCGCCAAATGGCTTATTGCGGCCATGGAGCGCACCGGGACAACTGAAGTCCCCCTCACGCAAGAACAACTCGCTGCAATGCTTGGGGTTGGACGCAGCTATATCAGCCGCGTCTTGGGCTCCTTCAAGAACCGCGGTGTCATCGCTACCCGAAGGGGCGCGCTCGTCGTCAATGACTTACAGCAGCTCAAAAGCCTCGCATGCGTTTGCAACGAGTGTGTTCGGCGGCATTTCGATGATGTCTTGCGGGGTGTGTACCCCACAGAGGACATCGTTGCGAGATAGATGGTTGCCGTTGGGCGAAACTTTGGTGGCATTCCGGGCAGCAGGCCGAAGGGGGTATAGTCCAACCGACTGCCAGGGCGGAGTCATCTACACCTGGAGAAAATCCAGCACCGCCGTCTCCGCCATCACCGCTTGCGGCGTGCGGTGGCGCTCCGCGAGCCTCCGTTCCTCGTCACTGTGGAACTGCGTCTGTAGGTAAGCGCCGAGATGGCGCGCGCGCTGGATGATCCGCCGGTTCACACTAAGGCGCTCGGCC
>DATBMX010000387.1:0-1671 GCA_036554625.1 Aestuariivirgaceae bacterium | reverse complement strand
AGGAGGGATTAGATGCACGCAATTGTCGTCACGGCGGCTATCGCCTTTGTGTCAGGATCTCCCGCGTTGGCCCATCAAGGGCGGTGCTTATTTCCTCCTTCCAGGTATCACAGCGCTGCGTCACTTGCTGTGCATAATTAGCGTCCCGATGATTGGCACTTTCCGGCCGTTCGCAGCGGCGCATCATTACGGCGGAAATCGGCGGTGAAGCGGACCTGCCCGCCCAAGTCCAGGTCGGCACTGCAGGCCGGCTCCGACAACGTCGGCCAATTGCAACGAGGAGACTAGCATGGAGAAAGAGAGGATATCTGTAGCTGGGATGAGCGTCTTGTTGGCGCTCGCGCTGGCGGTTTGGGAGATTTACTTCTTTTGGTTTGCCGGCAGCTTGACGAACCTGGAAGGCCCGCTGGGGTGGTTCAGTTCCGAGCGGCTCGGCTTCAACATGGCATGGCTGGCAAGCGTCTATCTGACGTTCCAGCTCCTCGCGGTTCCGTTCAGCATTCCCACCAGCGCAAATCGTTTCATGGGTGTCGTGGACGGCATGGCTTCGCTGATCCCCTTGGCGGTCGTGCTGGTCGCCGTATTCGGCGGTGCGCCGTTGATGGACACCCCGCAGCGCTGGGAGGCCGCGCTTCTGTTGATCTTCATCACGGTGGTCGACCTGTTCGGCGGGTACACCTTCAATATTGCGCTGAGCCGGAGGACCATGAGCGTGGCGCCGGGTGCGCCGGCCTAGACGCCTGCCTCGCGTTTTTTCAAGGCTACAATTGCCTGAAACAGCGAAGGAATTGCGGTTGGCGTCGCGGTCGCCGGCGGATCGCCCGCAAACGCATATCTGTGCGAGTACAAGCTGATTTAGGTTCGAGCCCGGCTTCGATGCCAGGCTGCGGCAGGTGCCATCGATATGCCCCACCGGGCAGTGTAGCTCCCGTCGTTTTCAGCCTCCTTTCTCCCTGACTCACTTCCTAGGCGCAGTTCTCGACGCTTCGAACGCGTCGCGGTAGCCGCGGGCAACGGTCCGGACACCGCGCCCGATATCTTCGTAGGCTTCGTCGGACAGGTTCGCCAAGGACACGCGCAAAGACCAGTTCGGCGCCTCGAAGCCGCCCCCGTTGAGCAGCACGATTCCGTGATCCTCGGCTAGTCGGAATGCGAGATCGAGCGGGTGAATATTCTTCTTCAGGTATTCGACAGCTTCGTCACCGATGTTCTTGCGCGCCCAGAACTCGAAATCGATGAGGCCATAATACGCATCGTAGTTCGGGTTCGGGGTAAGATCGAGCCCTATGCTCTCGATCATCGACCAGACGCGCCGGTTGACGATTTCCTTGCTAGCCTTTTGATAGTCCTTTTTGGCATCCATCATCTCGCTCAGCGAGAACATGGTCATCATCACCTGCTGCGGCAGCGACAGACCTGCAGTGTGATTGAGACCTACGTCACGGCTGTCGGCAACGATGCGATCGATGAACTTCATCTTGCGCGGCTCGAGCGTCAGCGGACTGTATCGTTTGTCAAGGGCCTTCACATGAGAATCCGGCAGCTTGGCGATCATGTCATCGAAGATGTTCTTCTCATGCACGGCGATGGTGCCGAGCCGCCAGCCGGTGCAGCCGAAATACTTGGAATAGGAGTAGACGCCGATGGTGTTGTACGGCAGCTCGCCCAGCA
>DATBMX010000358.1:0-5449 GCA_036554625.1 Aestuariivirgaceae bacterium | reverse complement strand
GCATGACCGTATCGATGGTCCGCAGGCTGGGCTGCAGGGTCGTCCCGTGGTCGTAATAGTCGAAGAAGTTGCCGTGCAGATGGAACGAGTTGACAGGGTCGAATTCCGTCACGTTGACGAGATAGATGCGCACCGGTCGTCGCCGCGCGATGGGGATCGGATGCTTCTGGAAATGGTGCGCGACGGTGTTGACGGCATAGACCTCGTTCTTGTTGTCGAAGTCGGTGTCGAACCCGTTCATCACCATCACGAACTCCTGCCAATTCGCGTTCTCCGGCGTGCCCAACAGGCGCGAGCGCGCGGCATCGGCCGCCTCGGGATGGCGAGCAGGATCGGGATCGATGATGAAGGCGCCGTACATGCCCTTGTGGATGTGCCGTTTCAGGGGCAGGGCGTGGCAGTGATAGAGATGGCAGCCGAAGGGATAGGCGTCGAACACATATTCGAACATCTCGCCCGGCTGCACGAGGCCGGCGCCCGGCACGCCGTCCATGCGCCATGAGTGGATGCCGTGGAAATGCATGCTGTGGGGGTGCGCGCTGCCGTTCTGGAAGCGGATGCGCAGTCGCTCGCCTTCCATGCAGCGCAAGGAGGGGCCGGGGATGCGCCCGGCGAAGGTCCAGGCGGGGAACATGATGCCCGGCGCGATCTCGACCTCCTTGTCCACCGCCACGAGCTCCCATTCGCGCGTCACGCGACCGTCGGGGTCGGTGACGAGGGTGCCCCGATCGAAGTCGGTGAGCATCTTGTATGGATCGAAGTCGTTGCGTGCGTGGTCGACGGTGCCGATCACAAGATTGGCGCCGTCATGCTGATGCGAACCGAAGGCTTGGCCATGGGCATGCGGCTGCACTTCGACCTGGGCGGAGCGGGCCGCCACGGGCGCCACCCCCGAGGCCGCGCCGGCGGCGAAGAGGGTTCGTAGAATCGATCGGCGTGAGAGCTGCATGGCGACAAGCTATTGCGAATGCTTCGCGTTTGCAAGAGTTCGATTCTGGCTTGCTTGTTGTGGATGGTCCGAGGACGAGGCGGGACAATTTTTCGGCTTCGCAGGCTTGACGCGTATTCCAAATGTTCTCTATTCGTTCTATATTGTGGATATGTGGACAACAAGCTGTGGACAGCGGTGAACAGGGGATAACGCCAGTGGAAAACGCCCTCAGGATTCGCTGTCGATCATCATCTGCGCCATGAGTGTGTGCCTGAGGGTGCGCGCATGAAGTTTCCCCCATCGTTCCTCGATGAAATTCGAAGTCGGGTGTCCGTCTCCTCCGTCATCGGCAGGCGCGTGGCCTGGGACCGGCGCAAGTCGGTGCCGGCGCGCGGCGACTATTGGGCCTGCTGCCCGTTCCACAATGAGAAGACGCCCTCCTTCCATGCCGATGATCGCAAGGGCCGCTACTATTGCTTCGGCTGCCGGCAGTCAGGCGACATTTTCACCTTTCTCATCGAGAAAGAAGGCTTGAGCTTTCCGGAAGCTGTGGAACGCCTGGCACAAGAGGCGGGCCTGCCTATGCCCAAGCCGGCCCCCGGCGATGAAGAGCGGGAGAACAGGCGAAGCTCGCTCTATGACGTGATGGAGATGGCGGCCGCCTTTTTCGAAGCGGAGCTGCAGTCGGCGAGAGGCGCCAGGGCACGCGGCTATCTCGCGGATCGTGGCATCTCTCCTTCGATCCAGCAGGACTTTCGATTGGGCTATGCGCCAGACGACCGACAGGCGCTGCGCAGCCGGCTCGCCGAGAAGAACGTCAAGCTGGAGCAGATGATCGAGGCGGGGCTTCTCGTGTCGGGAGAGGACATTCCCGTAGCCTACGACCGGTTCCGCAATCGTGTAATGTTTCCGATCCGCGATGCGCGCGGGCGCGTGATCGCCTTTGGCGGACGAGCGCTTTCCGACGAGGTTCAGCCCAAATATCTGAACTCGCCGGAGACGCCGCTCTTCCACAAGGGACGCGTGCTCTACAATTTCGACAGGGCGCGGGCTCATGCCCAGAGCGCCCAAACGATCATCCTCGTCGAGGGCTATATGGATGTGATCGCCATGGTGCGAGCCGGCCTTGCCCATTGTGTCGCACCTCTCGGTACGGCATTCACCGAAGAGCAGCTTGCCATTCTGTGGCGCGCGGCGCCCGAACCGATTTTGTGCTTCGATGGCGACAGCGCCGGGCTCAAGGCGCTGGCGCGAGCGATCGACCTCGCCCTGCCGATGCTCAAGCCGGGGCAGTCGTTGCGCTTTGCGCTTCTGCCCGAAGGGCTGGACCCGGACGATCTTGTGAAGAGCGAGGGTGCGGCCGCTCTTTCCGCAGTCGTCACGGCGGCCGAGCCCCTGATCGAGATGCTATGGCGGCGCGAGCTTCAGAGGAACGACCGCGCGACGCCCGAGCGGCGCGCACAGTTCGAACGCGAGTTCGAGACATCCATCGGTCGCATCGGCGACAGCAAGGTCAGACAATATTATTCGGCTGAAATCGCCAGGCGCATTCGCGAGCTTTTCGGCGCGGCGCCGCCGAGACGGTGGAAAGCACGGTTCCCAGCCTTCAAGCCGGCGGTCGCGGCACGGGACAAGGGGAGACGAGATGGGAAACTGGCGCGGGCCTGGGAGCTTGCGCAGCCGGCTTCGCTTGAACTCAAGGCGCTCGCCCGCAAGGCGCAGTCAAAGCAGTCGGCGAAGCGGCGGGAGACGGCCATTCTCCTCGCCATCATCAACCACCCGCGGCTGCTCGATGATTTTGCGGAAATCTTCGCCGAACTCGAATTTTCCGGGCCGCAGCTTGACAGTCTCAGGCGGGAAATCATAGATATCGCCGCTCTTGAGGCGAGCCTTGACGCAGCCGCTTTGCGGAACCACCTAAACCGCAAGGGCTTCGGGCCGCTCCTCGAACGGCTTGATGGCGAGTTTCGACGTCTAGGGGAATGGTTCGTCCTACCCGACGCGGCAGCGAATGATGTTCGCACCGGGTTTCGGCAAATGGTCGCACTGCACCGAAAAGCAGTGACCCTGGCGAAGGAACTGGCACTCGCGGAGACGGCGCTGGCCGAGCATCCGACCGACGAAAACCTCAAGGTTCTCAACGAGATCCGTGAGCAGATGCGATCGGCGGCAGGGGAGGAGGCACTGATCGACGGCTTCGGCGAGGAATCGGGACGGCCGCAGGGGCCCGTGGCCTAAAAGATTGTCAGTGACCGCTGCCACTTTGGGGTGGCGCGGAGCAAAAATAAGGCTAATAGGCGGCTGGCGGGGCCGGCATCCGCCCGAATCACATTACGGAGACTCCTGCATGGCGAAGATTTCCGCGCGACCGGCTGGGACCAAGGTGAAATCGGGCGCTGCGCGCGCCCAGATCCGCGAACCCAGGGAAGAGCCGGCGGCGGGAGAACAGCAGGACGAGAGCGACGCGCCGGAAGCGCCATCGGGCTCACAGGATTCGCCCCTTCTCGACCTTACCGATGCGGCGGTGAAGCGCATGATCAAGGCCGCGAAAGCGCGCGGCTATGTGACTTACGACGAGCTCAACTCCGTCATGCCCTCGGAGCAAGTGTCCTCCGAGCAAATCGAGGACACGATGGCGATGCTCGCCGACATGGGCATCAATGTCGTCGATTCGGAGGAGGAGACGGAAGAGGCGCAGCCGGCGGAACCTGATCAGGAAGCGCAGCTGCCGGTGAAGGTCGAGCGCACGTCCGAGCCTGGCGACCGCACCGACGATCCGGTTCGGATGTACCTGCGCGAGATGGGATCGGTCGAGCTTCTTTCGCGCGAGGGCGAGATCGCCATCGCCAAGCGCATCGAAGCGGGGCGCGAGGCCATGATCCAGGGCCTGTGCGAAAGTCCGCTCACTTTCCAGGCGATCATCATCTGGCGCGACGAGCTGAACGAGGGAAAGATTCTTCTGCGCGACATCATCGATCTCGAGGCCACCTATGCCGGCCCCGACGCCAAGGCGGCGCCGGCACAGCCTGCGGTGCAGGCGGTGGACTCGAGCAAGATCGTGAAACTCGAGCCGCGGCGGCCGGAGAGCCCGCGCGAGCGGCGTCAAGCCATTCAGGAGCGGGCGCGCCGGCGCGACGATGAGTATGGCGACGTTCTGGCGCCGGAGGATTTCGACACCCCGACGATCGCGGAAGAGCCCGACGAGGATGACGAGGAAAACAACGTTTCGCTCGCCGCCATGGAGGCGGAGCTCAAGCCGAAAGTGCTCGAGACCTTCGACCGCATCGCCAAGACCTACAAGTCGCTGAGAAAGCTGCAGGACCAGGAGGTGGCGGAGAAGACGGCCCTGTCGTCGAGCCAGGAGCGGCGCTACAAGAAGCTGCGCGAAGAGATCATCAACGACGTGAAGAGCCTGTCGCTGAATGCGGCGCGCATCGAGGCGCTCGTCGACCAGCTTTACGGCATCAACAAGCAGCTCATCTCGCTGGAAGGGCGGCTGATGCGGCTGGCCGAGACTTACCGCATCCCGCGCGAGGTTTTCCTGCAGGAGTATCAGGGCGAGGAGCTCGACACCAATTGGATGCGGCGCGTCTCGCGCCTTGCCAAATTCGGCTGGAAACGGTTCCTCCACGAAGAGCGCGACACGGTCAAGGTGTTGCGCGAGGAGATCCATTCGCTCGCCTCCGACACGGGGCTGCAGATCCCCGAGTTCCGGCGCATCGTGCATATGGTGCAGAAGGGCGAGCGCGAGGCGAGGCAGGCGAAGAAGGAGATGGTGGAGGCCAATCTGCGCCTCGTCATCTCGATCGCCAAGAAATACACGAATCGCGGGCTGCAGTTTCTCGATCTCATCCAGGAAGGCAACATTGGGCTGATGAAGGCGGTGGACAAATTCGAATACCGCCGCGGCTATAAATTCTCGACCTATGCGACATGGTGGATCAGGCAGGCGATCACGCGCTCGATCGCCGATCAGGCGCGCACTATCCGCATACCGGTGCACATGATCGAGACGATCAACAAGATCGTGCGCACCTCGCGCCAGATGATGCATGAGATCGGCCGGGAGCCCACCCCCGAAGAGCTCGCCGAGAAGCTTTCCATGCCGCTCGAGAAAGTGCGCAAGGTGATGAAGATCGCCAAGGAGCCAATCAGCCTCGAGACGCCGGTGGGCGATGAGGAGGATTCGCACCTAGGCGATTTCATCGAGGATAAGAATGCGATCCTGCCCATCGACGCCGCCATCCAGGCGAATTTGCGCGAGACGACGACGCGGGTTCTGGCGAGCCTTACGCCGCGCGAGGAGCGCGTCCTGCGCATGCGCTTCGGAATCGGCATGAACACCGACCACACGCTGGAGGAGGTGGGTCAGCAGTTTTCGGTGACGCGCGAACGCATCCGCCAGATCGAGGCGAAGGCTTTGCGGAAATTGAAGCATCCGAGCCGGAGCAGGAAGCTGCGGTCGTTCCTGGATAATTAGAGTCGACCAGTTCATCATCCTGACGATAGTCAGGCTCC
>DATBMX010000350.1:0-2559 GCA_036554625.1 Aestuariivirgaceae bacterium | reverse complement strand
CGTCGCCGCTCTCTTCATCCGTGATGGGCGAACTCAGGTCCAATTGCGGCTGGTCCTGGCCATACATCACGTCGAGGCCGAAATCGAACTTCGGCAACACGGTGTAGCCGAACATGCTAAGGCCGCCCTGTTCGGTTTCGGGAACGCTCGTGCCGCCCGGCGTGCCGAGATGAAGCGGGCCGAGTTGCGGCGTCGCGGCCGGGACGTCGGCGGGCGGCGGCTCCGGCATTTCCTGAAAAGCAAGCGCAGGCGCGCCGCCAAGAGACAGCGCTACGAGCCCTGTGATGAAGACAGACCTACGCATGGCAATCGACCTACCCGATAAAATGGTTTTGGCTAGGGCACATTGCAAGATTCGGATGAACTGCCGGTTAAGGCCTTCTCATAGCTCGCAAAAATCCGCAAAAAGAACCGCCGCCCTTGGCTCAAGGGCGGCGGTCTGGAGCGGAGGGGACTAAGTAATCCGCTTACCAGTAGTATCTCATGCGAGTGCCGAAGCCCTTGACGTTGCTCCCGTTATCCCTGTTCGCAGAGGTGGTGCTGTTGGCGAAAAAGAGCGGGCCACCGTCGATATCGGACTCGCTATATTGGAACTGCAAGCCCGTGTAGTCATTGAGCCACCAGTTGAGGACGACCTCCCACGTTTCCTGGTCGCCGCACTGGCTGCACCGTCCAAATGTAACACCGGCGACGTCTGTGACGCCCGTGAAGGTAGTCGCTTTGTCGGAAAGCTCAATGACGTCGTAGCGGCCGGCGATCTGCCAGGCGCCCCAGCCGCCGCCCTTGCCTCCTCCGAGCACGGGATTCTTCACCTTGACGCCAACGAATTCACCCTCTTTGTAGCCGCGCGATTCGCCGGTCAGGAACCAGCCGGCCTCGGCGTACCAGCCGACATAGGTGGGATTCGAGCCGGGGAACCGACCGTTAACGCAACCAACGCTGCCCGGCACGCAGAGGACGTCGAAGTTCCCGACATCCGCTTCCAGCTCGGTGTACTCGCCCGCCACATGCACCGGGCCCCAGATCGCCGCACCCTCAACGCCCCAGAAGGTGTCTTCGTCGAAAATTTGCGGCGTTGCGACGAAGCGGTCGGCAAGGTGCAGGTCGGCGCCCCGCGCCCGATAGCGGAAAAACTCATCGTCGAGTGGGTCAGGATCTCGGTCGGGCCGGAGGTCTTCGGCTCCGTCCCGTCCACGCCAGCTCGCGCCGAGATGCAAGACCTGATGCACGCTGTTGACTTCACGGTTAATCGGCGCCCACGTCACACGAGCTGCGCCGGTCTTGACGTCGTCCCGCCATACCTCGTCGTCGAAGGGCTCGGGACCAAAAATTCCAGCCGAAAGAGTCCAGTGGTCGCTGCCGTAAATCACGCCGGCACCTATCTGGCGGTCAAGGCCATAGGCCTCAACAAAGGCCGCACGCTCCAAGAAAGTGAGGAAGCGCGAGCTTGTCATCTCATCAAGCGAGTTCGGCGTCTTGAAGTTGCCGGCGCGCAAAGCTAAGCCATCGTAAAGGCCAAGATATTCGACGTAAGCGTCCTTAAGGGCCGTCTCATCGTTGGCAAAGTCCACTTCGAACTTGTAGCCGACGTTGTAGAAGACGACGCCTTCCACGCCAAGGCGAGCGCGGCGGATCTCGGCTGCGCTGACGTCAGGAAATCCAGTGATAGGATCTGCGTTGAGATTCTCATCCTGATCGATGGCGTTGTAGTCCGCCTGGAGACGCCCGCGGATCTTCATCTTGAACTTGCCGTCCGCACTCGACAGCTCGGGCGCACCCTTCCACTTGACCTTCAAATCGAGGTCGCTCCCGCCGGCATTTGCCGCCGTTGCGTTCGCCGCGGCGGCCTGGGCTTTTGCGTCCTGCACCTGCTTCTGCAGCGCCTGAATGGTTGCCTGCATTTCCTGAATCTGAGCTTGGATTTGCTGCAGATCCTGTGCCTGCTGCGCCTTTGCTTCCGGCGCAGCGGCGAAAATTCCGATAACGCCCGCGCTTGCGAGCAGGTACCGGCTGATCGTCTTGAGTCCCCCTGTCATGCCCCTCTCCACTGTCGAAAGTTGCTTCGCGTACTCGCTGTGCAAACCGGGAAACGCTTCGGTTTCCTCGTGTTCTAATCCCGTTAGACCCGCTAATTTGGCCCATACCCTTGTATTTCCCCCGCAATGACGCGCTTGTGACACTCAAGCGACAGTGCGTTTTTTGGAAAGAGTTGTTGCTAATCGGCAACGTTCGGTCCCCTCGATCGCTCGAACCAAACTTGCGCAATGATGCTTCACGGAACGCGCGCGTCGTATTTTTGCTTTGTTTTTTGGATGCTTACTGAGACTTGGCCGCAAATTGCTCCGGATCGCCGGAACCGGAACGAAGAGGAAGGTTAGCATCGCCGCGACCAGCCAATTGCATGACGCCGCCGTGGTCGGAACCGGCCCTTCCGGGCTGGTCGCCGCCCTTGCGCTCGCGCATGTGGAGGCCAATACCGTCGTGATTGGTCCGGCGCCTGCGCCATCGCGCGACGGCCTGGTCGAGACGAGGAGTGCCGCCCTCCTCACAAGCTCCGTC
>DATBMX010000327.1:0-5406 GCA_036554625.1 Aestuariivirgaceae bacterium | reverse complement strand
ATTGTCGCTCGAGACATGTGTGAGACCAACGGCGCGGAAAAGGCCCGGCAAATCGTCGTGAAGATAGCTGTCGAAATAGGGCTCGTGAAAGTTTCGCGGAAAGGATTTGAGCGCGCCGTCGAAGGACGGGCGATCGCCAAGCTGCAGCGAGTCCATGAACACGAGACGTCCGCCTGGCTTGAGCACGCGGGACATTTCGCGGGCGATGGCATGGCGCACCTCGCCCGGCACTTCGTGAAAGAGATAGACGGTGGCGAGAAGGTCGAAGCTCGCATCCGGGAACGGCAGGTTCTCGGCCGCGGCTGTGCGGAGCTCAGCGTCATAAGGCGCCACATGGCGGCGCGCCTCGTCGATGTAAGTCGGAGAAAGATCGACGCCCACCACGGCCAGGCGCGGGAAGGCTTGCTTCATGAAGCGGATGAGGCGTCCGGTGCCGCAGGCGACATCGAGCAGCTTGAGACGACGCTGGTCACGCCCGCGCAGAAACTCGGAAACGGGC
This sequence comes from Aestuariivirgaceae bacterium, assembly GCA_036554625.1. Taxonomy (GTDB): domain Bacteria; phylum Pseudomonadota; class Alphaproteobacteria; order Rhizobiales; family Aestuariivirgaceae; genus DATBLQ01. The sequence continues at coordinate 4,907 of DATBMX010000327.1, read as the reverse complement.
ACGATACATTGTCGCCGCATCGCGTTGGCCGAGCCAGAGAAAAGCACCTCGACCTGGGTGTCGTACAGGCGCGCCGATCCTTCGGTGAGATAGCCTCCGGTCTGATAGTGGAAATTCTGAAGAAAATAGGCGGGGAACTCGCCTTCGAGCGCGGGGTCGTAAACCTCGCGTCCGGCGGATGCGCTCTTGCGCCCGGCGGCGAGAGGAACATCGGAGAAGAATTCGCGGCTGAGCTTCAGCAGCTCCGTGAAGCTGCCATCGTGGTCCCGCGGGAGCGGGTAATGACCGGCCTCAGCATTGGCAAGGTCGGTGCGAAACAGGGCAAAGAGCTCTTCGAGCAAGATGCCGGACGAAGATGTCTGTCGCGGCGCGGGTTGCGGCTTCGGCGGGTTCTCTGCCCTGCCCTCGGCGCGGTGAAGCTCGCCGGCCGCCAGATAATGGCCCGTGTACCACGCAACACGCGCGCACTGCCGCGCGATATAGGACAGGCGGTCGAGCGGAGAAATCATCGCTGCTTTTCCGCTGCGATCAGGAACTCCCTGTTGCCGTCGCCGCCGAGGATTGGAGAATGTATAACGTCCAAGACCCGCCAGGACCCCTTGCTATCCAGCCACTCACGAATATGCGCACAGACCATCACATGAACGCTTCTGTCGGTGACGACGCCGGATCTGTCGAGAGATCCTCGCCCCGCCTCGAATTGCGGCTTGATCAGGGCAACGAGACGGGCGCCGGGCGCAGCCAGTCGAAGCGCCGGCGGCAAGGCCAGCGTCAAAGAAATGAAACTGACGTCGCAAGTGACAAGCTGAGGCGGTGCTGGAAGATGCTCCCGCGTCAAGTCCCGCGCGTTGAGGCGCTCGATCAGCAACACCCGAGAATCGGCCCCGAGCGACGGCGCAAGCTGGCCATGTCCGACATCGACGGCGACCACGCGCCTTGCTCCGCGATCGAGCAGCACCTGCGTAAAGCCGCCGGTCGAGGCGCCGAGATCGAGCGCCAGATCAACGGCGGCGTCGATGGCGAAGTGATCAAGGGCGTGAATGAGCTTCAGCGCGGCGCGCGAGACGTAGCGCGCTTCATCTTCGCGCACGGAAATCCTGGGCTCGCCCATGACGTTCTGCGAGGGCTTGAGAGCGGTGGCGCCGTCGATGAGAACGACGCCGCGCAAAATGGCGTCGCGGGCGCGGGCGCGGGTCGAAAAATAACCTTTGGACACGAGGAACTGGTCAAGACGCATCGGACTGGCGACAGGGCCGCTATTCCGCGTTGAAAGGCTCCGAGCCCTGTGGGGTTCCGTCCGAGCGGAGAGTGATCTTGTCGATGCGGGCTTCGGCATCATTCAGCAACTTTTCACAATGCGCCTTCAAGCGTTCGCCGCGTTCATAAATGCTGATCGACTCCTCAAGGCTGATCCTGCCCTGCTCGAGCCTGCCGACAATATCCTCAAGCTCTTTGAGAGCAACCTCGAAACTCATCGCGGCGATATCGCCATGGGGTGCATCGGCCATCAGACATCGTCCTCCAATTGCGGCACGCCGCCAGAGCCCGATCCGCGCATGAGCGCCTGAACATGAACTGCCACGGAAGAGGCCAGTGCCCGCAAGTCATAGCCGCCTTCGAGAACGGAGACAACGCGGCCATCGGCATGGCGGTGGGCCGCATCCATCAGATAGAGCGTGGCCCAGACATAGTCTTCCTCGGTGAGTTCGAGGCTGCCCAAAGGATCGTTCTTATGAGCGTCGAACCCGGCGGAGATAAGGAGAAGATCTGGGCCAAAATCGTCGAGCGCCGGCAGAATGCGCGTCTTCATGGCGTCGCGAAACTGGAGGGAACCGTCGCCGGCGCGCAAAGGAGCGTTGAAGATATTGCCGACGCCGGTTTCCGTCCTGGCGCCGGTTCCGGGATAGAGAGGCATCTGATGAGTCGAACCGTAGAACAGATTCGCATCGGACCAGAAGATTTGCTGCGTGCCGTTGCCGTGGTGGACGTCGAAGTCGACGATGGCGATCCGTTCCGCGTCATAAGTCTCGCGCGCATGATGAGCGGCGATGGCGGCATTGTTGAACAAGCAGAAGCCCATGGCGCGGCGGCTCTCGGCATGATGGCCGGGGGGCCGCGTGGCGCAGAAGGCGTTCTCGACTTCGCGCCGCATCACGGCATCGACGGCACGAACCGCCGCGCCGACGCCGCGCAGAGCCGCCGCGAATGATTTTGGAGACATCCACGTGTCAGGATCAAGCTGCTCAAGCCCCTCATCTGGCGAGGCCTGTTCGATGCGATGGTAATAGTCCTCGGCATGGGCACGCGTGATGTGGTCAGGGGTTGCGGCAGGAGCCTCTTCGCGGACGAGGGAGTCAAAATGAGGCGTTGCGAGAATACGCTCGATAATCTTGATCCGGTCGGGGCGTTCGGGATGACCCTCGGGAGGTGCATGCTCGATGCAGAGCGGGTGGGTGAGAAGGAGGGTCGTCATCTGGACGTCACTTGCCTGCGGGGTTAGACACGGGGACAGAGAACAATGCAAGGGTCATGAGCATCGGCGAAGCGGAGATCAAGGCGGCGGCGCAATTGCTGCGCCAAGGAAAGCTCGTGGCCTTTCCGACCGAGACCGTCTATGGGCTTGGAGCCGATGCGACAAATGAAAGGGCGGTGGCTGCGGTCTATGCCGCAAAAGGACGACCGAAGTTCAATCCCCTCATCACCCACGCCGCGAGCCTCGAACAGGCGCTTGCGCTTGGCGTCTTCAACCAGGATGCGATGACGCTCGCCCATGAATTCTGGCCTGGACCGCTAACGCTGGTGGTGCCGAGAAGCAAAGACTGTCCCGTCGCCATGCTTGCCTGCGCCGGTCTGAACTCGATCGCGCTGAGAGTGCCGTCGCACCCAATCGCGCAGGCGCTCATCAGGCAGAGCGAACGGCCGATCGTGGCGCCGAGCGCCAATCCTTCCGGCCGCCTCAGCCCGACGACCGCCGGCCATGTGCGCGACGCGCTTGGAAATCGCGTCGCCATGGTGCTCGACGCAGGGCCGTGCGCCGTCGGCATCGAATCGACGATCGTCAAATGCATGGGCGGGGAGCCCGTGCTGCTGCGGCCGGGCGGCTTCACACGGCAGGCCATCGAAGCGGCGCTCGGCAAGCCGCTGCTGCTCGAAAGCATGAAGGCGGGCAGGCCCGATGCGCCGGGGCAGCTCGAACAGCATTACGCGCCGAAGGCCAAGGTCATTCTCGATGTCATCTGGCCGAGATTCGACGTGGGTCTTCTTGCCTTCGGAGCCGATGTGCCGCAGCATCCAGGGCCCATGCTCAATCTCTCGGAAGCCGGCGATCTCGAAGAGGCAGCGGCCAATCTTTTCCGCATGATGCATGAGCTCGATCAGTCAGGCGTGCAGACGATTGCCGTCATGCCGATCCCGCGCGAGGGACTGGGCGAAGCCATCAACGACCGGCTTACGAGGGCGGCGGCGCCCTTTCATCGATGAGGCCCCCGGTTCGCCCCGCGCCGCAAACGATCCAGCGGCTCGTCGAGATTGTCGGCAGGTCCAACGCCATCGTCGAAGCGCAGGAGATGGAGCCCTATCTCAGGGAATGGCGGGAGCGCTGGATCGGCAAGGCAGCAGCGGTACTCAAGCCACAGAACGCCGATGAAGTGTCACGCATACTCAAGATCGCCAATGAGATGCTGGTCCCCATCGTGGCGCAGGGCGGCAATACCGGCGCCGTCGGCGGTCAGATCCCGAGCGACAGCGGTGATGAGGTGGTCATGTCGCTCACGCGGCTCAACCGCATTCGCGAGATCGACGCCGTCGACAACAGCATCACCGTCGAGGCGGGCGTGTCGCTCAGATCGGTGCAGGAGGCGGCAGAGGCAGCCGATCGACTCTTTCCGTTGAGCCTTGGAGCAGAAGGGAGCTGCACGATCGGTGGCAATCTCGCAACAAACGCCGGAGGCATTTCGGTCGTGGGCTATGGGAATGCGCGCGCGCTGACCCTGGGCGTCGAGGTGGTTCTGGCCGATGGGCGAATCTGGAATGGGCTGCGACGCCTGCGCAAGGACAACACGGGCTATGATCTGAAGGACATATTCATCGGTTCGGAAGGAACGCTCGGCATCATCACGGCGGCTGTACTGACGCTGTTTCCGCGTCCGCTCGACCGGGCCACGGCGCTCGCTGCCGTCAGCGACCCCGAGGCCGCACTGCCGCTGTTTCATCTCGCAAATGGCATCAGCGGCGGACGCGTCACCGCGATCGAGATCATTCCGCGCATCGGCATCGAATTCATCGAGCGCCACTCGCCCCTGCGCAGCCCGCTTGGCGCGCCGGCGCCCTGGTATGTTCTGGTTGAAGTCGCCGGAGCTGGACCGTCCGGCGTGCTGCAGCTGGCCATGGAGAAAATGCTCGGAGAGGCTTTCGAGCGCCAGCTCATCAGCGATGCCGCCATCGCGTCGTCGGAAGCGCAGCGCCGATCTCTGTGGGATATGCGGGAGAGCCTGTCGCTCGTGCAGAAGGCGGAAGGAGGCTCGATCAAACATGATGTGTCCGTGCCGCTCTCCAAGATCCCGGCCTTCCTGCGGGAGGCAACGGCGGCGGTCGAAAGACTGATCCCCGGCGCAAGGCCCGTGCCCTTCGGCCACATCGGCGACGGCAATATTCATTTCAACATCAGTCAGCCGGTGGGCGCGGACGCCCAAGCCTTTCTGGCGCGATGGGAGGACGTGAGCAAAGCCGTGTTCGACATCGTGCTCAGGCTCGGCGGCTCGATCAGCGCGGAGCACGGCATCGGAAGACTGAAGCGCGATTACATGCCGATCATCAAGTCGCCGGTCGAACGCGCCATGATGAAGGATCTGAAGCAGGTGCTCGATCCCAACGGCATACTCCATCCGGGCAAGGTGTTGCCGTGAACG
>DATBMX010000177.1:0-2923 GCA_036554625.1 Aestuariivirgaceae bacterium | reverse complement strand
TCGCTCAAGACCTTCATCAAGCCGGCGCGTTATCCCGCGTTCACGCGGTTCAATGTTTTCCTGAGGGACCGGTTCTCCTGCCAGTATTGCGGCGACCGGAACGATCTTACCTTCGATCACCTGGTGCCGCGTTCAAAGGGAGGCCACACGACATGGGAAAACGTCGTCACCGCCTGTGCGCCGTGCAATCTCAAGAAGGGCGGCCATTTGCCTGACGAAGCGTCCATGCGCCCGGCGCAGAGGCCGGTGCGCCCGACCGTTCATGAGCTGCACAGCAATGGGCGGCTGTTTCCACCCAATTACCTGCACGACAGCTGGCAGGATTATCTCTATTGGGACACCGAACTCGAACCCTGAGGGCCAGCGCGGCGCGCGCCATACAGGGCCAGGCCGGCCAGAAAGACCGAGACGAGAAAATTCCACCCAGCAAAAGAGAGGCCGAGGAAGCGCCAGGGCGCTTCATCACAACGGATCACGCGAGCGTTGGAAAGATCGGGCAGGCCGCCGGTCAACCCGCCGGCCGCGGCGGCGCAGCTTTGCGGCCCTTGCCACCATCGCCATTCGACGCCTGCGTGATAAAGCGCAAGCGCGGAGCCTCCCAACATGATGAGCGCGATGAGCAGGAGACCCGACCTCAGCCATGTGAAGGATCGGCGCTCGTGCAGAAAAAGCAAAAGCGCCAGCGGAATTGCCGCATAATATGGCCAGCGCTGTTGCAGGCACAGCGGGCAAGGGCTCAAGCCGGCGAACAGCTGAAAGCCCCATGCCATGGCTATCGTCGCCGTTCCTATGGCTGCGATCGCAAGGGCAGAGTCGCGGGAGGTGAGCGTCATGCGCATCGGAGCATCAGCAGGCAAGGAGACTCGCGTCAGCGATTTGTGATTTCAGAGCGAGGTAGACCACAAGAACAATCGCTGTGGCGATTCCCGCGATGCGCCAGGGATAGCGTTCAATGACATGGCGGATCGGCTCTCCCCAACGGCGCAGCGCGTAAGCGAGGGCAAAAAAGCGGGCGCCGCGGGCCAGAATGCAAGCAAGAACGAAGAAGAGAATGCCGACCTCAACAACGCCGGACAGTATGGTCACGATCTTGATGGGCGGCAAATGCGTCAGGCCCGAGGTGAGGAGGAGAACCATGGTGGTCTCGCGCCCGGCACAGCGGCGCAAGTTCTCGAAGTCGTCAAGACGGCCGTAGAATTCGAGAACGGGAGCGGCCAAATGCTCATAGGCGTAGAGGCCGAGCAAATAGCCGGCAATGCCGCCGAGGGTGGAGGCAAGCGTCGCGACGAGAGCGTAACGATAGGCGCGCCTCGGCGCGGCGAGCGCCATGGGGAAATAAATGATGTCGGCAGGAACCAGGAAAAAGGAGCTCTCCACGAAGGCGACGACGGCGAGCCAGACCTCTGCGGATTTTCGCGCGGCGAGGGAGAGCGTCCAGTCGTAAAGGTTCTTGATCATCGGAGGGGCGGGAGTTAACAGGGGCGGCGCAGGCTTGTCCATGGGCTAGTCTTCCGCGACGGCGCGGCGAAGTTTTTTCACTTCGGAGCGGTGAGTCTTGAGGCGGCGGCGACGCTGCCTCGATGCCAAGGTCGGCCGCGTCGCCTTGCGAGGGCGAAGCGGCGCGGACGCGCGCCTCAGAAGATCGATCAAGCGCGCCAGCGCTCCGGCGCGGTTCTGCTCCTGGCTGCGGAACGTCTGCGCCTTGATGATGAGAACGCCATCGGCCGTCATTCGGCGGCCGGCGAGGCGCCTGAGACGGGCAAGGGTATCGGCATCGAGAGTGGGCGAGCGCGCGGCATCGACGCGCAGTTCGACGGCGGTCGAAAGCTTGTTGACGTTCTGGCCGCCTGGACCCGAAGCGCGTATGAAGCTTTCCACCAATTCGTCCTCGCCGATGGCAAGTGTGGGTGTCACGCGGATCATGCTGCTCCATTCTAGCGGAAACGACGCCTTGTTTGCAGTTGACGAAGAGGAGGCAGGCCCTATGATCCGGCACATTTTCACGAGCCCCTGTGGCGGAACTGGTAGACGCGGCAGACTCAAAATCTGTTGCCCGCAAGGGCGTGCTGGTTCGACTCCGGCCAGGGGCACCAATTAATGCAGCTACTTTGCGCGCAGGGTCCAACACCACGATGGGGTTGGTGTAATATTGGTGTAGTCAAGAATGAGGAATGCCGAATAGGGCTCGCTATGGCTTCGAGACGGTCCAGAGCGTCGTCGATTGCTTTGTCCTGGGCATGCGCATATCGCAAAACCAACTCGTCGCAGACCTGCGGAAAATCACGACACTCAGCGAACCGTAGCTTGGAACCTATGCAGATGTCAGTGGTTGGAGTGGCACCGCCACAGGAGAGCGAGCCCATGCCCACGCCGCGAGAACTCGAAGAAAAATTTTGGAAAGCCGTTAAGTCAGATATGACCATGATGCTGGGCCTCGACGGTGTGGAGGATGGCCACGCGAGGCCAATGACAGCGCAGCTCGATGGGGAAAAAGGTCCGATCTGGTTCTTTACGGCCAAGGACACAGCCATTGTGCAGAACCTTCGCAAAGGATCACGAGCCATTGCAACTTTTTCATCCAAGGGACATGACTTGTTCGCCACCGTGCATGGTCGGCTGAGTCTCGACAATGACCGCGCCACAATCGACAGATTGTGGAATCGCTTCGTCGCAGCGTGGTTTGAGGAGGGGAAGGATGATCCTAAGCTTGCGCTGCTCCGCCTAGAGCCCGAGCAGGCGGAGATTTGGCTTGACGCGTCGAGTCTCGTGTCGGGAATAAAGTTGCTGCTCGGCGTTGATCCCAAACAGGACTACAAAGACAAGGTCGCCAAAGTATCCTTACGATGATGGGGGAAAGCGGCGCTTTTTCTCTGGGCTAACTCCAACGTTGGGGCTCCGGCAACATGTCGCCTGCTCGCAAAGC
>DATBMX010000185.1:0-4848 GCA_036554625.1 Aestuariivirgaceae bacterium | reverse complement strand
AAGAGATCGGCCGAGCTCTTGGAGTTTAGCAAACAGGGCACCACAAGAGTTCGTGTCCAGTATATCGGGCCGGCCCCCCTGGACGATCGCGGCATTCATTTGGCAGCCATGAATCGCGAACTTGAACGCGAAGCGCCGACCGAGCGGCTGATTGCTGCCGCCAGGAACCTCACGCGCCAGGCCGGCTTGAGCACCGTCTCATCGTCATTCACGGAATAGGTCGCGCAGTGCTGTCCGATAACGACTACACGCCTTCCACCACGGCCACGGTTGACCGTGCATTGGCGTGGCGCAGAGGCTTGATCTTGAGATATTCCGACGACCGCAGGCACTTCAGCGCTTGCTCCATGCTGGGAAACTCGATCACCACCAACCGGCTCGGGCGCCAAAGCTCCTCCTCCAGGATTTCGAGCTTGCCGCCGCGTGCGCGATAGATCCCGCCGAACGTTTCGATGATCGGCCTTGCTTTGACCTTGTATTCCTCATAGGCCTCGGGATTCGTGAGTTTCGTGTCGACGATCACATAGGCGGCCATTGGATGCTCCACTAGTTTTTCAGTCGATAACCCGTCTTGAAGATCCAGGCTATGATCGCCAAGCACAAGACAAGAAAGCCACAGGTCATTGCCAGGCTGACCCCGACGCCCACGTCGGCGCTTTCATAAAAGCTCCAGCGAAACCCGCTGACCAGATAGACGACAGGGTTGAATAGGCTGATTGTGCGCCAGATCGGCGGCAATATGTCTATGGAATAGAAGCTGCCGCCGAGAAAGGTGAGAGGAGTGACGATCAACAGCGGCACGATCTGAAGCTTCTCGAAGCCGTCGGCCCATATTCCGATGATGAAGCCGAACAGGCTGAAGGTAACGGAGGTGAGCACGAGAAAGCTCAGCATCCACAATGGATGCTCAATCCTGAGCGGCACGAACAGTCCCGCCGTCGCGAGAATGATGAGACCGAGGATGATGGACTTTGTCGCGGCCGCTCCCACATAGCCGATCACGATTTCCAGATAGGAGACTGGCGCGGAGAGAATTTCGAAGATCGTGCCGATGAAGCGCGGAAAATAGATGCCGAAGGATGCATTCGCGATGCTCTGGGTCAAGAGCGACAGCATGATGAGACCGGGGACGATGAAGGCGCCGTAGCTCACCCCGTCGATTGCGGAGATGCGTGAACCGATGGCAGCCCCGAACACCACGAAATAGAGCGAGGTCGAGATCACCGGAGAAACGACGCTCTGGAAGATGGTGCGGCCGGCGCGCGCCATTTCGAACTTGTAAATGGCGCCGATGGCGCGCAGGTTCATCGTCATTTTCTCACCAGATCGACGAAGATATCCTCAAGTGAGCTCTGCATCGTGTCGAGATCGCGAAAGCGGATTCCCGCTTGGCTCAGGTCGCGAAGCAGAGCCGTGATGCCTGTCCGCTCGCCTTGCGTGTCATAAGAGTAGACAAGCTGTTTTCCCCCCTCTCCCAGTTCGAGGCCGTAGGTCTTGAGTTCCTCAGGAATCCTGTCGAGGGAGGCGTGCAGCTCGATAAGAAGCTGCTTCTTGCCGAGTTTGGCCATCAGGCTGGCCTTCTCCTCGACAAGGATGAGCTCACCGCGATTGATGATGCCGACGCGGTCGGCCATCTCTTCCGCTTCGGCGATGTAGTGCGTTGTCAGTATGATCGTGACGCCCGAGTCCCGGAGTTGTCGCACGAGCTTCCACATGTCTTGTCGGAGTTCCACGTCTACACCGGCGGTCGGCTCGTCGAGAAACAGCACCTGCGGTTCATGCGCCAGCGCCTTGGCGATCAGCACCCGTCTCTTCATGCCTCCTGACAGAGTCATGATCTTGCTGTCTTTCTTGTCCCACAATGAAAGGGCCTTCAGTACCTGACTGACCTTCTCAGGATCTGCGGGCCTGCCAAAGAGCCCGCGGCTGAAATTTACCGTCGCCCACACGGTTTCGAAGGCGTCTGTTGTGAGTTCTTGAGGAACGAGGCCGATGAGTGCGCGTGCGGCACGATAATCCTTGCTGATGTCGTGTCCATCGACAGTGACCTTGCCTTCCGAGGGATTTACGATGCCGCAGATGATGCTGATCAGCGTCGTCTTGCCCGCTCCGTTCGGGCCCAGCAAGGCGAAGATTTCCTGCCGCTGAATGTCGAGGCTGATCCGCTTCAAAGCCCGAAAACCCGTTGCATAGGTTTTCGACACGTTTGCTACGTTGACCATGGGATGCATGAGCGGGAGGATGAAGCATCAAAATCGCCCCCTGACAAGTCCTGCAAGCCGGTTGTCTTCGCCGCGACTAGAGATCCAGCATGCGCGGTTTGGGTTCGAGCGGCGCCCTGATCCTGCACATCACTCCGCTTGCCGCATAAACGATCTTGACTTCTCCGCTCAAATCTTGCGCGAGTCCCTGTTCGATGAGGCGGCTTCCGAAGCCCCGGCGTGACGGAGGCGTGACGTCCGGCCCGTCACGTTCTTGCCACGTCATTCGCAGCTCGCCTTCTCCCGCTCTCCCGGCCAACTCCCAAGCAATCGCCACCTTCCCCGTTTCATTGGAAAGCGCCCCGTATTTTGCGGCATTCGTGCACAGCTCATGCAACGCCATGATGAGGGCCAGCGCATATTTCGGCGGAATAACGATTTCTGGACCGTTGATGGTGAACCGGTTTCGTTCCGAGCTGAGATAGGGACTGATAGCGCGCTCGACGATAAGGTTGAGGCTGGCGCCTTCCCAATTCTCGCGTGTGAGTATGTCGTGAGCGCCTGCAAGCGCGATGAGCCGTGCCTCGAAACGTGTGCGCGCCTCTTCGACATCGAGGCTCCCGCGCAAGGTCAGGCTCGCCATGGATTGCACCGTGGCGAGCGTATTCTTTACCCGGTGATTGAGTTCATTGATAAGAAGCCTCAGGTGCTGCTCATGCCGCTTCCGTTCGGAGACGTCTTGCACAACGCCGACCATCCCCGACGGCGAGCCGTCGGATCTGTAGGTTGGGCGGCCCCTGACCGCCACCCACACCTGTTGGCCATTCGGCCGATTGACGCGGTACTCGATGGAATAGTCGCTGTTGCGCGCGATAGCATTCTCGACAGCCTTTGCCGCGAGCGAAGCATCCTCCGCATCCAGCAGCTTCTGCAGGCCGGCCCAGGTGAGTTCGGGGATTTCGACGATGCCGAAGATCTCCCGAGCGCGCGTCGAAAGGTCAAGCCGGTCGCTCGAGCGCTCCCATGTCCAGTCGCCAAGCTGACCCGCCGCCAGTGCAATCTGCATTCGATCCTTGCTCTCCCGCAACGCCTGTTCGGCTGCCATGCGGTCCGTGACATCCTGCAGCGTGCCGACGTAGCGTACGGCCCATTCTCTGCCGTCGATGTGCGCGAAAACGGCGGAGCCATGCGCCACGACTCTGCGGATTGCACCGTCCGGCCGGACGATCCGGTACTCATAAGGCGTCTTGTCGCGTATGGCTGGATCGAGCGCCCGCCGCGCCTGCGCGGAGGTGAGGGGATAGTCTTCAGGATGCGTGATGTTCACAATATCCTGGAAACTCACCTCCTGATCCAGCGCGAACCCGCAGATGGCTTTCGCCCGAGGCGAATAGACAAAGCGGTTCGTCAACAGATCCCAATCCCAGATGCCCAGTTCCGCCGCCGAGGTGGCAAGCTCCAACCTGGCTTCGCTTTCGCGAAGCTTTGCCTCGCTGTCCCTTCGTTCCGTTATGTCGGTATCGGTGCCGATCCATCGCAGAATCGTGCCGCGTTCGTCGCGAATCGGCCGCCCTCGCGTCAAAAGCCATCTGAGGCTCCCATCCTTGAGCCGCAGCCTCCATTCGTGCTCGTAGATTCCGCCTCTCGCCTGAGCCGCCGCCCATGCTTCTTGTGCTCTCTGCAAATCCTCGTCCATCATTCCGGGCAGCCAGGGCTTCCCGATGGCCTCCGAAACGGGGATGCCCGTCAACTCAGTCCATCGGTTGTTGACATACTGGATGATGCCGCGATCATCGGTCTGCCACACGATCTGGGGCATGAAATCGGCAAGCTCGCGGTAGCGATCCTCGCTCTCCTTGAGCTTTCGGTCTGTCTGCAATTGCTCGTCCAGATCAGATGGCGACTGCGGAGACCTGTTCTCTGTGTCGTCCGCCCTGCGGGCAGGCCCCTCTGTTCCTTTCATGACGCCTTTTCACCAAAATACACCGGCGTCATAGGCTCGCCGGAACCGACAAGCGACCCTGCCAATTCCTGCGATCTCGGTCAATCTATCTTCAACTTAAGGATGTAAAAATCAGCCGTTCTACTTAAGTCCATCCAAGCGCAAACGGTCACCGAAGGGCCCGCCGGTAGCGGGCCCCGCGAACGTCCTGAGCCTATGCCGCCTCTCTGTTCAACTTGCCTTCCGCAAGTTGAGACAGAAGCTTGTCCGCTTTCTTTTCCTCTTCTAGCGATTCTTCCAGCAGGGACACTGCCTCGTTCATTCCAAGTTCTTCGGCCCAGGCGACGAGCGTGCCGTATCTCGAGATCTCATAGTGCTCCACGGATTGAGCTGCCGCGAGCATTCCCGCGTCCCGGGTGGCTGGGTCGTCCGCCTCTTCCATCACTTCCTTTGCCTCCTCCAGAAGCCCTTCAATTCCATGGCACTTCTTTCCTTTGGGTGTCATGTCGACCAGCTGGAAGACTTTTTCGAGCCGCGTCACTTGATTCTGTGTTTCTTTCTGATGGTGTTCGATGGCTTGAGCCAGCTGCGAGGATTCGGCTTTCTTGGCCATGCGCGGAAGATTCTGAACGAGTTTTTTCTCGGCGTAATAGATGTCTTTCAGGCCATTGATGAAGAGGTCCTCCATGGATTTGAGGCTCATGA
>DATBMX010000130.1:0-22599 GCA_036554625.1 Aestuariivirgaceae bacterium | reverse complement strand
AAAGGGGTCGAAATGACTTTCCACCATATCGGGCATATCCTCCTCATGCGGCAAATCCATTGGCCGCTCGGCGATCTCCACCCGCATCAGCTGGCCGGTGACCATCTCGCGCAGGCGTTCGATCATGTGCTCGAAAAGATTGAATCCTTCCGTCTTGTATTCATTGAGCGGGTCGCGCTGGCCGTAACCCCTGAGGCCGATCACCTGGCGAAGATGGTCAAGCGTAAGCAAATGCTCGCGCCACAGGTGGTCGAGGGTTTGCAGGAGCACTGCCTTTTCCACCTGGACCATGATTTCAGGCGTGTATTTGGCGCGCTTTGACTCATATCTTTCGCTGATGGCCTTGGTGACGCGATCTCTAATCTCCTCGTCGGCTATGCCCTCCTCTTTCGCCCAATCGTCGACGGCAAGATCAAGCCCCGTCACCTCTCTGAGGCGCGTCCGCAACGTCGTCGTGTCCCATTGCTCGGCATAGGCGGTTTCGGGGATGTATTTGGAGATAAGCCCGTTGATCACCTCGAGGCGCATATCATCGACTGTGGCCGAAACGTCGTTGCCGCGCATGATCTCGATCCGCTGCTCAAAAATCACCTTGCGCTGATCGTTCATCACATTGTCGAACTTCAGAAGGTTCTTGCGGATGTCGAAGTTGCGCGCCTCCACCTTCTGCTGAGCCTTCTCAAGCGCCTTGTTGATCCATGGGTGGACGATCGCCTCACCTTCCTTGAGGCCCCGGGTCTGCAGCATCTTGTCCATGCGCTCCGAGCCGAATATGCGCATCAGATCGTCTTCAAGCGACAGAAAGAAGCGTGAGCGACCCGGGTCGCCCTGTCGTCCAGAGCGGCCGCGCAGCTGATTGTCGATCCGCCGGCTCTCATGGCGCTCCGTTCCGATGACGAAGAGGCCGCCGCCCGCGAGAACAAGATCCCTGTTGCGGGCGATCTCGGCGCGAATTGCGTCGATACGGCGAAAGCGCTCAACATCGTCCGTCACATCCTTCAACTCCGTTGCGATGCGCATATCAGCATTGCCGCCGAGTTGAATGTCGGTGCCGCGACCGGCCATGTTGGTGGCAATGGTGATCGTGCTTGAAACGCCCGCTTGAGCGATGATCTGCGCTTCCTGCTCGTGGTAGCGCGCATTCAGAACGTTGTGGGGAATGTTCAGTGACTTGAGATGGGTTGAGAGGCGCTCCGATTTCTCTATCGAGGTCGTGCCGACGAGAACGGGCTGATTGCGCGCACGGCAATCCTGTATGAGAGAGACAATGGCCTTGGTCTTCTCGTTGTAAGTGCGATAGACCTCATCGTCTTCGTCGCCGCGCATGACCGGCAGGTTCGTGGGCACCTCGACGACGTCGAGCCTGTAGATGTCCATGAACTCTTCGGCCTCGGTTGCCGCCGTTCCAGTCATGCCGGCGAGCTTGGAATAAAGGCGGAAGTAGTTCTGAAAGGTAATCGAGGCGAGGGTGCGGTTCTCGGGCTGAATGGGCACATGCTCCTTGGCCTCGAGCGCCTGATGAAGCCCTTCGGAATAGCGCCGGCCCGGCATCATGCGACCGGTGAACTCGTCGATGATAACAACCTGGCCGTCCTTTACAATGTAATCTCGGTCGCGTTGAAAGAGGGTGTGGGCGCGCAGAGCTTGCGTCACGTGATGAACGACGGTGACGTTCTCGCTGTCATAGAGGGATCCGTTCGCGAGGAGTCCAGCTTCCTTCAGGATCTGTTCGATGTATTCGTTGCCGGCCTCCGTCAAAACGACGGTGCGCTGCTTTTCGTCGAGCTCGTAGTGTTCCTTGGAGAGCTTGGGAATGAAGGCATCCAAGGTATTGTAGAGCTCGGAGCGGTCTTCGACTGGGCCTGAGATGATGAGCGGAGTCCTCGCTTCATCGATCAGAATCGAGTCGACCTCGTCGACGATGGCATAATGATGCCCGCGCTGAACCATCTCCTGCAGATGGTACTTCATGTTGTCGCGCAGATAGTCAAAGCCCAGTTCGTTGTTCGTGCCGTAGGTGACGTCGCAGGCATATTGCGCACGGCGCTCGTCGTCGCTCAGGCCGTGAACGATGCAGCCGACCGTGAGACCCAGGAACGTGTAGATGCGGCCCATCCATTCGGCGTCGCGCCTGGCCAGGTAATCGTTGACCGTGACGACATGAACGCCCTTGCCCGTCAGCGCATTCAAATAGACGGAAAGGGTGGCGACGAGGGTCTTGCCTTCGCCCGTCTTCATCTCGGCGATGCGGCCCTCATGCAGGACCATGCCGCCGACAAGCTGCACGTCGAAATGACGCTGACCCAGGGTGCGCTTGGCTGCCTCGCGGACGGTGGCAAAGGCCGGTGCAAGCAGATCTTCGAGAGAGGCGCCTTGCGCGATTCGATCACGAAACTCCTTGGTGCGCGCCTTGAGCTCCGCGTCCGACAGCTTTTCGGTTTCCGCTTCCAGCGCGTTGATCGCTGGAACGCTGCTCATGTACTGCTTAATCTTGCGATCGTTGGAACTGCCGAAAATCTTTGCCGCAATCGACCCTAAACCGAGCATTCAAATCATCCTTCTGCGGGCCTGGAATCATCCGCGGGCAGTACTCAAGGCTCCCTTTGCCCGCCGACGACTTGTAGTCAACTCGGGCTTTCGGAGCAATCACAGCTGCCTCCTGCAAGAGCAGCCCCCGCCGATGGGCCACGGGTGTCTTGAATTGGGGGCTGAGCCCAGGCAATTCAATGGCGTAGCAGGCGGGCATCGCTTCAGACGATAGCGAATAGTGCTTGCATGAATTCTGCAATGCGACCATTGTGCCGCGGGCCATGGGGTGACGACCCCGGCAGCTTGGCAGCGGACTGGCATATTATTGCCGGATTTCAAGGCAAGAAGCGTGTGTAAAGGCCAAGCGATGGCGTTCAACCAGTTCGGCAGGGTGGATCAATGAAGATATTGAAAACTATGATTTTGCTTGCAGCCGCGGCAATGGGAGGCTTCCAGGCATGGCCGGCGGCCCAGGCGGCGGAGGACAAGGTCGTCGTCGTCGTCAACGGGCATGAGATCAAGACGTCCGAGGTCGAGATTGCGGCAGAGGACATCGCTTTTCAACTCGGCGATCTGCCCGCCAAGCTGAGATATCCGTTTCTCATAGAATATCTGGTCGAGCGGCATCTCTTGGCGCAAGCGGCGGTGAAGCAGGGCATTGCAGAGAGCGACGAGTACAAGCAACGGCTGGCCTTTTATCAGGCGAAGGCCTTGCGGGACGCCTATTTCAACTCGACGATCAAGCCATCCGTGACGGAAGAGGAGGTGAAGGCCGCCTATGACAAGGAGGCCACGAACATCAAAGTGTCCGAGCGGGTGCGCGCGCGGCATATCTTGGTACAGACGGAAAAGGACGCCAATGACGTCCTGGCGCGGCTGAGCAAAGGCGAGAAATTCGAGGATATTGCCAAGCAGGTAAGCCTCGACGGGTCCAAGGACTATGGCGGCGATCTCGGCTATTTCGCATCGGAAGAGATGGTGCCTGAATTCTCCAAGGCCGCTTTCAACCTCAAAGTTGGAGAAATCTCTCAGCCGGTGAAGACCGACTATGGCTGGCACGTCATCAAGGTCGAGGACCGCAAGCAGGGCGGAGCACAACCCTTCGACCAGGTGAAGGCGGGCATCAAGGCCGTATTAATGCGCAAGAAGGTGCAGGACGTGGTGTCAGAGCTGCGCAAACAGGCAAAGATCGAGATCATGGACGAAGATCTCAAGAAGCTTCAGGAGATCGGCGAGAAGCGCATCGAAGAGCTCAAAAAGAAGAAGCAATCGGGCGCTGGTCAGCAGGGCGAGGAAACCAGCTCGAGCGGCAAGCAGGACCTCCAGACGCAGCAATAAGCTCCAGAAGGGTTGGGGGCCATCATCTGATGGTGCATCAGATCTCGCCGCTGGCTCCGGCGAGGCTGCCGGAGCTTCCGGCCATTTCGGGTGTCAAGCTCGCTTCCGCCGAAGCGGGCATTCGTTACAGGGGCCGGCACGATGTCATGCTGGCGGTGCTCGACCCCAAGACGGCGATCGCCGGGGTATTTACGCGCTCGCTCACGCGCTCGGCCCCGGTCGAATGGTGCGCCGCCCATATCGGCGGCTCCGCCCGCGCCATCATCGTGAATGCCGGGAATGCCAATGCCTTCACCGGTCGGGCTGGCAAAGCCAGCGTTAGCGCGGTGGCGAAGTTCCTGGCGTCGGCGCTGTCATGCAAGACATCCGAGGTCTTCATCGCGTCGACGGGGGTGATTGGCGAGCCGCTCGATCCTAATCTAGTGACCAAGGTCGTGCCGGAACTGATCGCAGGCGCTGCCGAAGACAAGTGGGAAGCTGCAGCCCGAGCGATCATGACCACCGACACGTTTCCGAAAATGGTCACGGCGCGCGCCCGTTACGGCGGCGCGATGGTGACGATCAACGGCATCGCCAAAGGCTCCGGCATGATCGCGCCGAATCTCGCGACGATGCTCGCCTTCTTCTTCACCGACGCCAGGATTCCACCGGTTTTGCTGCAAACGCTTCTCGAGGACGGGGCAAGGCGTACGTTCAATTGCACCACTGTCGATGGCGATACCTCCACGTCGGACACGTTGCTCTTCGCGGCCACGGGCACAGCGGGAGAAGCGCCAAGGGGCTTGAAGCGGATTACGGATGCTTCCTTCAAGGATTTCGCCGAGGCCTTCTCGCGGGCGGCTCACGAGCTCGCCCATCTCGTGGTGAGGGATGGCGAGGGAGCGGAAAAGTTCATCACCATCACCGTCACCGGGGCGGCGTCGGCGAGGGAGGCAAGGCAGATCGGCATGAGCATCGCCAATTCGCCGCTGGTCAAAACGGCGATAGCCGGCGAGGACGCCAATTGGGGGCGAATCGTCATGGCAGTGGGGAAGTCCGGCGCGAGAGCCGATCGCGACAGGCTCAAGATCTGGATCGGAGGCGTGAGAGTGGCAAGCAGAGGAATGCGCGATCCCGCCTATCGCGAACAGGACATCGTGCCGCACATGAAGGGCAGGAACATCGAAATCAAGGTCGACGCTGGCGTGGGGCGCGAATCCGCCAGGGTGTGGACGAGCGACCTCACCCACAGATACATCGACATCAATGGGTCCTACCGCAGCTAGCCTGGACCCAAGCGAACCAAACACATGGCGATGAGGCCCTTGGTCATCGTGGTGGCTTGTGCGCTTGTCGATGACGACCGGCGCGTGCTGATCGCCAGGCGGCCAGCGCACAAGGACATGGCCGGCCTGTGGGAGTTTCCAGGCGGAAAACTGACCGACAGCGAACCGCCCGAGGCGGCGCTCATTCGCGAATTGCGCGAAGAGCTTGGAATCAACGTCAGCGAAGCGTGCCTCGCCCCCTTGACCTTCGCCAGCCACGCCTATGACAGCTTCCACCTGCTGATGCCGCTCTATGTCTGCCGGAGGTGGACCGAAACGGTCACGGCGCGAGAGGGGCAGGAGCTCAAGTGGGTGAGGCCGCAGAACCTGCGCAGCTACGCGATGCCGCCTGCCGACGTTCCACTTATCCCTTTTCTGATAGACATGCTCTAGCCGGGCTTGAGCTTCTTCTCTTCGACACCCAGCACATCGGCCAGCCGCACTTTTGCACTTCCGGGCCTCAAAGGCTTCTGCTGGCTTTCATGGGGGGCCCAGCCGGTGAGGTAGATGATTTCGAAGGTGGCACGCAACCTGCCATCAGGATCGGAAAAGCGCTCAGCATAGGCTCGAGCCAGCGACGCCAACAGACGCCGCGTAAGGGGCCGGCGTGACCTCCCCTGCATGGAATTGGCAAGTCCGAGCGCGCGGAGGTCGCTCATAAGGCCTGCCATGTCCCTATACAACACCGTCCGGCGATCCGAATCTACGACGGGCAATGCAAAGCCTGCCCGCTGAAGCAACTGCCCCCATTGGCCAATGTCGATGAAAGGAGCGACACGCGGGGTGGCGCCTCCCGTTTCCACTTCCTCGGCCAGGAGCCAGGCGTCTCTCAATTCGCGGAGAGTCTCTCCGCCCAGAACGGCAGCAAAAAGGACTCCGTCCGGTTTGAGCGAGTGACGGATCTGGGCCAGTATGCCGGGAACGTCATTGGCCAACTCCCAGCCGAGAAGACAAACGAAGGCCTCCAAGCCTTCGGCAGCGAGAGGAATGCTTTCGTCGTCGAAGACGAGCTCGAGCCCGGGTCTTGCGATGACATCGCTGGCGATGATCCACGATTCCTGCCGCAGAGGCTGCGTTACCTCCCTGAAGCGAGTGGCTGCTGCGCCATGCGCCAGCATCCGCCTCAGCGGCCGATTGACGATGGCAATCCGCTCGGCGAGTTCCGCCACGACAATATCGTTGAGAAATTGCGGTGCGTCCTTCTGCCAGCGCTGTCGGCGGCTCCGATGAAGGCGGCGATCGAAAAGCAGGGGCAGGGAGGCCATGACCGCAATTTGGCCGACGGGATGCGGTTGCACCAGAGGGGAGCCTGTCTCACAATCAAGTTTGCGGGGGCCGAACATGAACGCCACTCACATTGCAAACCGGCTGGCTGGTGCTGTTCTCGATCTCATCATGCCGCCGCTGTGCCTGTCGTGCGGAGCGAGAACGGCCGAACCCCAGAGCGTTTGCGGTTCCTGCTGGGCGGCGCTTGCCTTCATCGAAGCACCACGCTGTCCGATGTGGGGAGAACCCTTCGCTTTCGACGCGGGACCCCAAATGCTTTCAGCGCGCGCCCTTGCCACGCCTGCGGAATGGGCCAGCCTCACGGCAGCGGTCGCTTTCAACGACCAGGCGGCGCGGCTCGTGCACGCTCTGAAGTATCATGACCGGCTCGAATGCGCGGGACTTATGGCACGGCTCATGTTCAGGGCGGCGCATGAGCATGTGGATGCCACCGACATCATCATGCCTGTGCCCCTTCACCGCTTTCGTCTGTGGCGCCGCCGCTACAATCAGGCGGCGCTGCTTGCGGCACAGCTTGCGAAATTGTCGAGACGAACTTTTTGCCCGCGAACGCTGACAAGGCATCGGCGGACGAGATCGCAAGTCGGGCTCGACATCAAGGAACGCGAGAGGAACCTCAAGGGAACTCTGTCAGTACACGAGTCCTGCCGCGATCGCATTGCCGGGCAGAGGATCCTTCTGGTCGATGATGTGCTGACAACAGGTTCCACGGCAAGAGAGGCGACCCGGACCCTACTTGGGGCAGGTGCGGCTCAAGTGGACGTGGTGGTGTTCGCGCTTGTTCTCCTGCCTGGCCATGACCACCTGATCGGCTTGTGATGGAGGCGCTCCCTCTTCCTCAGGTTTACCAAACGTTAGCCGGGCCGAGCGCATGTTTTTCACCGTACCTTCCGCTTTCATCCGAGTGACAAGGGAGGTCATTAGAATGCCAACAACCTCCAAGGAGGCCGATCTTGCGTCCGTGTTCTCTGGTCGGCTAATGGAAAGGCCATGATCCATTATGACCTGATATGCAGCAGAGGGCACAAGTTCGACGGCTGGTTCAGCAACAGCGCGGCCTATGATGAGCAGCGCAAAAAGAACAGCATCCTGTGCCCGAACTGTGGGACAGCGCAGATCGACAAGCAGCTGATGCGTCCAAGCATCGCAAAAAAGGCGAACACAAAAGCCACCCGTCAGCAAATGTTCTCAGGAGGTGCCGATCCGCGCATGGGCGCGTTGGTGGAAAAACTGCGCGAACTCCGCCAGCAAGTCGAGAAACACGCGGATTACGTAGGAGATCGCTTTGTCGAGGAAGCGCGGCGCATCCACTACAAGGAGGCCGAGGAACGCGGCATCTATGGCGAGGCCAGTCCTGACGACGCCAAGGCGCTGATCGATGAGGGGATCGAGGTGCAGCCTCTTCCCGTGCTGCCCGAAGACATGAACTAGGCGGTGACGGCGCCTTCCCGCGGACGAGAGGCCAGCATCATATAGTTCACGTCGGTGTCGACGGAACGCTGCCACTCGCCGCTGAACGGGTTGTAAACCACGCCCACCCTGTCCACCGGCTTCAGCCCAGCGGCCGCAAGATAGGAGCCAAGCTCATCTGGCGTGAGGAAGCTCTCCCAATGATGCGTGCCCTTCGGCAGCCAACCCAGAACATACTCCGCGCCCACGATCGCCAGAGCGAAGGATTTGAAGGTGCGGCTGATGGTGGCGGTGACCATGAGCCCGCCGGGCTTCAGCATCGCGGCACAAAGGCTGATGAATTGTTTCGGATCGCGGACGTGCTCCACGACCTCCATGTTCAAGATCACGCTGAACTGCCGACCTTCGGCGGAAAGGCGTTCGGCAGTGGCGACCCGATAGTCGATTGCAAGATGCTGTTCCTCGGCGTGGAGAGCGGCGATGCGAATGTTTTCCTCGGAGGGATCTATGCCGGTTACGTTGCCGCCAAGCCGCGCAATCGGTTCGGACAGGAGACCGCCGCCGCAGCCAATGTCGAGAAAATCGATGCCCTGATAAGGCTGGCGAACGAAGGGGTCGCGCGAGAACCGCGCAGTGACCTGCTCGCGGATATACTTCAGACGAAGCGGATTGAATTTGTGAAGCACGGCCAATTTGCCGTTGGGGTCCCACCATTCAACCGCGAGCCTGGAAAACTTGTCCACCTCAGCCGGCTCGACGCTCGGCGAAAATTCGGCCTTTACCATTTCACAGAGGTCCCATGTTGCAAGGAGCCGAACCGACTAGTATGAGTGAACGCCGCGCCCTTGGGGCGCATTTTTTTGACTACATAAGCAGGCTGTCCAGAACCTCCAAGAGTTTTCGCCTGCCGCGAACCGGGGACCCATGGGCCGTCTGGTCATGAAATTCGGCGGAACGTCGGTCGGCACGATCGACCGTATCCGCAATGTCGCCCGACATGTCGAGCGCGAAGTCAGGGCTGGCCACCAGGTTGCCGTCGTGGTTTCCGCCATGGCGGGCACGACGGACCAATTGATTGGCTGGGCAAGAGATGCGGCTGCGGTTTCCGATGCGCGGGAGTATGACTCGATCGTGGCCTCGGGCGAGCAGATTACGTCCGGCCTGCTCGCCATCGTGCTGCAGGACATGGGGATTCCCGCGCGATCGTGGCAGGGCTGGCAAATACCGGTGAAGACCGATGGAGTTCATGGTGCGGCGCGGATTCAGGACATCGACGCGAGTGAACTCGGCAAACGGCTCGATCAGGGGCAGGTTGCCGTCATTGCAGGGTTTCAGGGCGTGGGACCGGACCGGCGGGTCACGACTCTCGGCCGGGGCGGATCGGATACGAGCGCAGTCGCGGTGGCGGCAGCCATTGGCGCCCGCTGCGACATCTATACCGACGTCGACGGGGTCTATACGACCGACCCGCGCATCGAGGGCAAGGCCCGCAAGGTGGCGCGCATCACCTATGAGGAAATGCTCGAAATGGCCTCACTTGGGGCAAAGGTGCTGCAAAGCCGGTCCGTTGAGCTGGCGCTGGTCTACCGGGTTCCCCTTCAGGTGCGGTCGAGCTTCGAACCGCCGGATTCGCCCCATCAAAACCGGGACGACGGAACCGGACCCGGCACATTCGTCTGCGAAGAGGAAAAAATCGTGGAACAACAGGTCGTGAGCGGCATCGCCTATACCAAGGACGAAGCCAAGGTCTCCATCCGTCGGGTCAAGGACCAGCCGGGCGTTTCAGCAAGCATCTTCGGGCCCCTGGCCGAAGCCGACATCAGCGTCGACATGATCGTCCAGAACGTCTCTGCCGACGGCGAGACGGCCAACATCACCTTCACCTTGCAGCGGAAAGATCTGAAGCGGGCGCTCGAGGTGCTGGAAAGCGTGAAGGAAAAGGTCGGATTCAAGGAGATGACGTCCTCTGCCGACGTGGCCAAGGTTTCGGTCATCGGCATCGGCATGCGCAGCCATGCCGGCATTGCGGCGCGGATGTTCAAGGCCCTGGCCGACAAGAGCATCAACATCCAGGCGATCACAACATCGGAAATCAAAATCAGCGTGCTGATCGACGAAGCCTATACGGAGCTTGCAGTCAGGGCGCTTCATGCGGCCTATGGCCTTGACAAGATACAGTCCTAGCCTCTTTATCCCGGCGCAGCTTCCCGCGTCTAGAATTGCATCAGGATGACAGCTCTCAAGCGAAACTGGCGAAGGAACAAAAAACCGGCCGCGCGGGCGGAAAGAGACGGTTCCTGATATGCCGTTGTCTAGTCTTGGCCCGCGCGTCCTGCTCCGGCGACTGCGCGAGGTCATGGCAAGACCCGAGACGGCGCAGAAAAAGCTGGACACGATCGTTGCGCTGATCGCCTCCAACATGGTCGCTGAGGTGTGCTCACTCTATGTGATGCGCCCCGGCCAGTTGCTGGAACTCTATGCCACGGAGGGCCTGAAGCGCGAAGCTGTGCACAAGTCGAAGCTCAAGGTGGGCGAGGGACTTGTCGGAACCATCGCAGCAGAGGCAGACCTGTTGAACCTGTCCGATGCGCAGTCGCATCCCTCGTTCAAATATCTGCCGGAGACAGGCGAAGAGATCTATCACTCCTTCCTCGGCGTCCCCATCCTTCGGGGCGGAGTGACCATCGGCGTTCTGGTCGTGCAGAACCGCGCACGACGGCAATATACGGAAGACGAGGAAGAGGCGCTGCAAACGACGGCCATGGTGCTGGCCGAAGTCATCGCCTCCGGCGACCTGGAAGAGGTAGCGCTCGCGGTTGCAGCCGACGTCGCCCATGTTCGCAGCCATCATCTCAAGGGCAACAGCCTGGCTGAAGGTATCGCGCTCGGCCATGTGGTTCTGCATGAGCCACGCATCATCATCACCAATCTCATCGCCGAAAACATCCCCCTCGAACGGCAGCGGCTCGAACAAGCCGTAACCACCCTGCAGGAAAGCGTCGAAAATCTCATCAGCCGGGCGGAGAATCTGCGCGGCGCCGAATACAGCGATATTCTCGAAAGCTTCAGGATGTTCGCCCATGACCGGGGATGGCTGCGGCGGATGCGCGAGGCCATCGACACCGGCCTGACGGCGGAAGGCGCAGTGGAGCGGGTGCAAAACGACAATCGGGCCCGCATGCTGCGCATAGAAGATCCCTATCTCAGGGAACGTCTCCACGACCTCGATGACCTCGCCAACCGTCTCTTGCGCATATTGACGGGTCAGATTCAGACGGCGGCGCACGGCAATCTGCCGAAAGACACGATCCTGGTGGCGCGCAAAATGGGACCCGCCGAGCTTCTCGACTATGAGAGGGCGAAGCTCAGGGGGGTGGTGCTGGAGGAAGCGGGGGAAACAAGCCATGTCGCCATCGTGGCGCGGGCGCTCGGAATCCCGGCTGTCGGCCGTGTGGAAGGGATCGTGGAAATCGTCGATACGGGCGATCCGATCATCGTCGACGGACAATCAGGCGACGTCCACGTGCGCCCGCCCGGAAGCATCGAACAGGCCTATGCCGAAAAGGTGAGGTTCTACGCCCGCAAGCAGGCGCAGTACGCCGCCTTGCGAGATGTGCCGGCGATCACGCGCGACGGGGTGTCGGTCAGCATCAACATCAATGCCGGGCTTCTGGTCGATCTGCCGCATCTGCACGAGTCGGGAGCGGACGGGATCGGGCTCTACCGGACAGAGCTCCAGTTCATGATGGCGGCATCCTTTCCCCGCCTGTCGGTGCAGATGCGGCACTACTCGGCCGTGCTGCAAGCGGCAAACGGCAAGCCCATCGTTTTCAGGACGCTCGACATCGGCTCCGACAAGACTCTGCCTTACCTGCGCCAGCCCAAGGAAGAGAACCCGGCAATGGGCTGGCGCGCCATCAGAATGGCGCTCGAAAGGCGCGCGCTCCTCGAACTGCAGGTGCGGGCGCTGCTTCGGGCAGCGGCCGGCCGCGAGCTTCGCATCATGTTTCCAATGGTGGCGGAGTACAGAGAATTCCTCGCCGCCAGAACGGTAGTTGAAAAGGCCAAGTCCGCTCTGCAGTCGCGCGGCTGCGAACTGCCCGTGGCGGTGAAGCTCGGCACGATGATCGAAGTTCCGGCTCTGCTTTGGCAGCTTGACGTTCTGTTGCGGGAAGTGGATTTCGTGTCCATCGGTTCCAACGATCTCGTGCAGTTCCTGTTTGCCAGCGACCGAGGCCATTCTCGGCTCCAAGGGCGCTACGATGTGCTGCATCCGGCGGTGCTGTCTCTGGTGCGGGAGGTGGCGCGCAAAGCGCGCGCCTATGACGTGCCCGTGAATCTGTGCGGGGAAATGGCGGGGCGTCCCATCGAGGCAATGGCGTTGATCGGAGTGGGCCTCCAATCGATTTCCATGGCGCCGGCAGCGGTGGGGCCGGTGAAGTCCATGATTCTGGCCCTCGATCAGCGGAAGTTCAGCGCCTTTCTCGAACCGCTCCTTTCAGGCGCGCAGCGCAGCCTGCGGCCGGATATTGAACGGTTCGCCCGAGAGAATGGAATTCCCGTCTGAGCGTTCACCAGTTGCTTACCATTGTTCGGCATGCTGCTTGACGGCTCAGGTCCATCCCCAATCCCGAGCTCCATTTGCTGCTACCGTATGAGTGCGGTGTATGAACGAGACGCATCAGGCTGCTTTTCCACACGCAAGGCCTGCTTTCCGGCAGAAGCCCGACGGCAGCATCGATCCGGCGGGAGAGGCGGGTTGGTTCCTGCAAAGGGAGCGTGAGAGACGGGGTCTGGAGCTCAATGTCATCGCCCAGCTGCTCGGCATTCACGAAAGTCATCTCGGGGGAATAGAGTCAGGCGATCTCACGAGGCTTCCTTCGCGCAGCGAGGCGCTGGCGATGGTGGGCGCCTATGCAAAGTATCTGGGATTCGACCCACAGCCGCTCGTCCAGCATTTTGTCAGTTTTCTGCCCCTACCCATTGCTCCCCGCAAAAGGAGCGGCTCGCCCAAACCGCTGTCGAGCGCCAAGATCATACCTTTCGCCAGCGCCCTGAAGCTTGCCATGTCGACGAGGGGGCTGAAGGTGGTCAGTTCGATTGCAGGCGTGCTGCTTCTGACAAGTGCCGCCCTGGCAGTTCTTAATCCGGCGCGGGAGGAACCGATTCTTGCGGGCATCGATTCCTTCTCCACAGCCTCGATCGAGACCGAGGCTGATGATGGTTCACGGGTCCGAATCTCCCAAACGCCGCTCGAGGAGGATTACTTGCCACCGCCGCCGGCTGCGAGCCTGCCGGCAAAGCCGGAAGCCGAGGCTCTTGGCGATCTCGGCTCTTTCATCACTCAGCAAATCGAACAATTGCCCGAGACCAACCACGTGCCGGCGACGGCCAAGAGCAATGACAGGAAGGAGACCGTGCCGAGGCTCCAGGAGCATGCAGCGGCAGGAAACAGTCGCGTCCTTCTCAAGGCCGCGGGCACCATCTGGATTCGTGTGGAAGACACCCGAGGCAACGTCATTGTTTCGCAGACGATGCGAAAAGGTGAAAGCTATGCCGTTCCCGCTCGCGACGATCTGACGATAACCACCAAGGACGGCAGCATGATCGGCTACCAGGTGGACGGCGTTGACAAGGGTGTGCTCGGAACGCCCGGTGAGATCGTGCTCGGGCGGTCATTGTCGCCAGCAAAGCTTTCCGGCGGGCGCGGCTGACGCCCAGACGCTGACGCATTGACGCGCCAGCGCCCAATCGGCATATCAAACGATTCATGAGCATCTTGAGCGCCGAAAAGATCGATCGCATCATCGAGCGATTCAGAACACTTGAAGGAAACCTGGCCTCGGGTGCGGAGGGCGACAGTTTTGTCAAGCTGTCGAAGGAATATGCGGAGCTGCAACCCCTGGCGGAGACGGCGGCGGACTATCGCAAGGCGCTTCTTGAAAGGGAGGGGCTCAAGGAGATGATTGCCGCAGGCGGCGAGTTTGCGGCAATGGCGGAAGCGGAGAAGCCGGTTCTCGACGAGAAAATCGATTCACTTGAGCAGAAGCTCAAACTGCTCTTGCTCCCCCGCGATGCCGCCGACGAGAGAAACGTCATTCTCGAGGTGCGGGCGGGCACCGGTGGAGACGAAGCCGCATTGTTCGCGGGCGATCTGTTCAGAATGTACCAGCGCTATGCGGCGTATAGGGGCTGGCGCGTCGAGATCATCTCCGCCAGCGAAGGGGATCATGGCGGGTATAAGGAAATCATAGCGAATATCTCGGGACAGGGCGTGTATGCCCAGCTCAAGTTCGAATCCGGCGGCCATCGGGTGCAGCGGGTGCCGGACACGGAGGCGCAAGGGCGCATTCACACGTCGGCAGCGACGGTGGCGGTCCTGCCGGAAGCCGAAGAAGTGGACATCGCCATCGATGAGAAGGATCTCCGCATCGATGTCTATCGCTCGTCAGGACCCGGGGGGCAGTCGGTCAACACCACCGACAGCGCCGTGAGAATCACCCATTTGCCGACCGGATTGGTGGTTGCGCAGCAGGATGAGAAGTCGCAGCACAAGAACAAGGCAAAGGCCATGAAGATTCTGCGTGCGCGCCTTTATGAGCGAGAGCGCCAGAGGCTGGAGGCCGAGCGTACCGCGCAAAGGCGCGGACAGATCGGCTCCGGCGATCGGTCGGAGCGCATCCGAACCTATAATTTTCCGCAGGGGCGGGTGACGGACCACCGCATCAACCTGACCCTCTACAAGCTCGATCAAGTCCTCGAAGGGCCAGGGATCGAAGAGCTGATCGAAGCCCTCAGCAGCGAACACCAAGCTGAACTGCTGGCGCAGGCTGAAGCCGATGCAGCGTAAAAGCGTCGCACAAGCCATAAGCGAAGCGAGACGGAGGCTCATTGACGCCGGGATCGCATCGGCTCCGCTCGATGCGCGGCTCATCGTGCAGCATGTCACCGGGCTCAGTCATGAAGACATCGTTGCTGGAACGCCGAGGCTGCTTCCAAGTAGCGATAGCAGGCGGATCGAAAAGCTCCTTCGACGCCGCGAGGCACGCGAGCCCATATCCCGACTCACCGGCGAAAGAGAGTTCTATGGCCGGAGCTTCAGCCTCAATCGGGGCACGCTCGATCCAAGACCCGACACCGAAATCCTGGTCGAAGCGGCGCTGGCGCTGGCACGCGCTCAATATGGCGAAGGCGCAACTCTGCGAATCGCCGACATCGGAACGGGATCGGGAGCCATCGCCATTTCGCTCCTCGCCGAACTGGTTCATGCCGAGGCCGTTGCGAGCGACGTATCCAGGCTGGCGCTGAGGAAAGCGCGCGAAAATTCCCTGCGGCACAAGGTCGCCGACCGTCTCACGCTCGTCCATGGCCGATGGTTCGCTAAAATTGAAGGATTTTTCGATCTTATTCTTTCGAACCCCCCCTATATCCCGGCGGCAGAAATGGCACTCCTGCCGGACGAGGTGCGGCTCCACGATCCATCGCAGGCATTAAGGGGAGGGGCAGACGGGTTTGGAGCCTATCGGCAGATTGCAAAGGAAGTCGGCAAGCACCTGAAAACCGGGGGCCATCTTCTCGTGGAGATCGGGAAGGACCAAGAAGAAGGAGTCCGGGCGATCATGCTGCGTCACGGGCTTAAAGCAGCTTGTAAAGTAAACCCCGCAACCCCAGATCTTTCCGGCACGATCCGTGTTTTGGCCTTTGTGAATGATCCAGGCCAACCCAAGCGGGCGAGCCGGGAAGTCAAAAAATTAAAGTTGGAAAGTGTCGCATAACACGCTAGCTTCGGGAGCAGGTAGACACCCTTCCATACAGCAAGGCGCCGTTTGTTCACGGCTGGATCCGGCACGAAGCCACAGAGAATCCAGCAGACAGGCGCAGGCGATGGGCGATGCTTCCTTGAATGCGACAGGCGTGCTTCGTCCGCCGCCGCAGGGGTGTGACGATCGAGGAATCGAACGGTAGTTTTAATTCAGAAGAGAAGACGGGCGGGTTGAATCGAGCACTCTTTCGGGCGGTTTGCGCCTCAAGGAACGCTCTGCGCGGCAAATGGGGCTTCCCCTGCCTGGCAGCATGCATCCTGCGGACCGGGGTGCCTGTTTAGGAACCTGGATGCGTGGAAAAAAATTAAGGGCAACTAGCGAGAGACATAGAACATCATGAGACAGGGCCAGCATAACCATAACCATAACAAGAGATCGCGTGGCCGCGGGCGCGGCGGCCGCCCGGGCGGCGGCGGTGGCGGTGGTGGAGGCGGCGGTGGCAATCCGATCAACCGAGTCTATGAAAGCAATGGTCCTGACGTAAAGGTGCGCGGAACGGCGCAGACGATCGCTGAAAAATACATGCAGCTTGCCCGCGACGCGCATTCGACCGGCGATACCGTGATGGCCGAAAGCTACAATCAGCACGCCGAACATTATCTGCGCATTTTGGCTGCCGCCCAGGCATATAACCAGCAGCACATGGGACAGCAGCAGCAGCATATGGGGCAGCAGCAGGGCTTCAGACGCCCTTATGGCGTGGAAGACTCGCCGGAGGCCTATGACGAGCCTGCCGAGAGCGAAAGCTCGTTTGAATCGGAGAGCGCGGCCGTAGAGCCTGCCCTGACTCCGCCGGAAACGCCTGCACCGGAGGGTGGGCAGGCCCAGCCGAGACGAAACGAGGAACGGCCGCGTACGCAGTTCGACCGCGCCCGCAATGGCGGAGACCAGCCGCGCCACCCCCGCGCCGAAGATCAGGCCGACGGATGGGATGGGCCACAGCCGCAATTTTTGCGCAGGCCGCAGTCATCCCAAGGGCAGCCCAATGGAGCGGACCGTCCGCTTCGCGACCGCCGACCCATGCGCGATCGCGGACCCCGGCAGCGCGAGGACCTTGCGTCGCCAGCAGAAGGGGCGGAGAATTCGCAGCCTGGCACGGAGCCGGATACGTCGACCGTCAACTAGGCGCACAGCTCGTCATCTTGCTGGGCGCAGAAGGCGCATTATATCTGCCGCCAGGGCGGGTTTCCTGCTTTGGTCCGGTCAAGGAGTCCGGCACTTTTTGAAGCATTTCCCGCCCTGGTGATCGGGCAGCACTCCAGCTTGCACGATCCTATGGAGGGTCTTGAATGGACTTCGAGAAGTTCACCGAACGGGCGCGCGGTTTTGTTCAATCCGCCCAGGCGCTGGCTCTCCGAGAGGGCCATCAGCGGTTTGCGCCCGAGCATCTGCTCAAAGTGCTGCTCGACGACGAGGAGGGCTTGGCGGCAGGACTCATCAGATCAGCCGGCGGCGATCCAAGGGTGGCCCTGCATGAGACCGAGGCTCAGATCAGAAAGTTTCCGAGGGTCGAAGGCTCCGGCGCGGGGCAGGTATATCTCGCGCTCGAGACTGCCCGGACGTTCGAAACCGCAGGAAAGCTTGCGAGCAAATCCGGCGACAGTTTCGTCACCGCCGAGCGGCTGCTGCAGGCGCTCGCCATCGAGAAGAGCGACGCGTCGAGAATTCTGAAATCGGCGGGCGTGACGCCGCAGGGCCTGGAGAACGCGATTGGCGCCTTGCGCAAAGGCCGCACCGCAGATACGGCAACGGCCGAACAGGGATATGACGCGCTCAAGAAGTACGCCCGCGATCTCACGGAAATGGCGCGCGAAGGCAAGCTCGATCCCGTGATCGGGCGCGACGAGGAAATCCGCCGCACCATTCAAGTCTTGTCCCGCCGCACGAAGAACAACCCGGTTCTGATCGGCGAGCCGGGAGTCGGCAAGACCGCAATCGCCGAGGGGCTGGCGCTGCGCATCGTCAACGGCGATGTGCCCGAAAGCCTTGCCGACAAGAAGCTCATGGCGCTCGACATGGGTGCCATCATTGCCGGCGCGAAGTACAGGGGCGAGTTCGAAGAGAGATTGAAGGCGGTTCTGTCGGAGGTGCAGGCGGCTGCGGGCGGCATCATAGTGTTCATCGACGAGATGCATACGATCGTCGGGGCAGGCAAGGCCGATGGCGCAATGGACGCCTCCAACCTGCTCAAGCCGGCGCTTGCACGTGGAGAGCTTCATTGCATCGGGGCAACGACGCTCGACGAGTATCAGAAGCACGTCGAAAAGGATGCGGCGCTGGCGCGCCGGTTCCAGCCCGTGTTCATCAGTGAACCGACGGTTGAAGATTCCATCTCAATCCTTCGCGGCATCAAGGAAAAATACGAGCTGCATCATGGCGTGCGGATCACGGATTCTGCGATCGTCGCCGCAGCAAAGCTGTCGCATCGCTACATCACCGACCGGTTCCTGCCCGACAAGGCCATCGACCTCATGGACGAGGCTGCAGCCCGGCTGCGGATGCAGGTCGATTCGAAGCCGGAGGAACTCGATGAGCTCGACCGGCGCATCATTCAGCTCAAGATCGAGCGCGAGGCCCTGAAAAAGGAGACCGACCGGGCTTCCAAGGACCGGCTTGAGCGGCTGGAGAAGGAGCTTGCCGAGCTTGAAGAGAAAGCTGGCGCGCTGACCGTAGCATGGCAAGCGGAGAAAGAGCGGTTGGGATCGGTTCGCAAGCTGCAGGAGGACCTCGACCAGGCCCGCATAGAACTCGAGCAAGTGCAGCGGCGCGGCGATCTCGCCAGGGCCGGCGAGCTGGCGTATGGCGTCATTCCAACGCTTGAAGGGAAGATCAAGGAAATCGAAACGAAGGCCGGGGAACGGCCGATGGTCGAGGAGGCCGTGACAGAACAGCATGTGGCGCAGGTCGTGTCGCGCTGGACAGGACTTCCGGTCGAGCGCATGCTTGAAGGCGAACGCGAGAAGCTGCTCAAGATGGAGGAGGCGCTCACCAGGCGCGTCGTCGGCCAGGAGGAGGCAGTGAAAGCGGTCTCGACAGCCGTGAGGCGGTCGCGCGCGGGGTTGCAGGACCCCAACCGGCCGATCGGCTCCTTCATGTTCTTGGGCCCGACCGGGGTCGGCAAGACGGAGCTCACCAAGGCGCTTGCCGAATTCCTATTCGACGACGAGCACGCGCTGATCCGAATCGACATGTCCGAATATATGGAAAAGCATTCGGTGGCGCGGCTGATCGGTGCTCCCCCCGGTTATGTGGGCTATGACGAGGGCGGCGCGCTCACCGAGGCCGTCCGCAGGCGTCCCTATCAGGTCGTGCTGTTCGATGAGATCGAGAAGGCACATCACGACGTGCTCAATATTCTGCTGCAGGTTCTGGACGACGGCCGGCTGACCGACGGCCACGGCCGCACAGTGGATTTCCGCAACACAATCGTGGTGATGACCTCCAATCTCGGATCGGAGTATCTCGTTTCCCTCGGCGAGAAGCAGGATGTCGATGCCGTGCGCGAACTGGTGATGGGCGTGGTGCGAGGCCATTTCCGGCCTGAATTCCTCAACCGGCTCGATGACATCATCCTCTTCCACAGGCTCAGGCGCGAACATATGACGGCGATCGTCGACATACAGCTCGAACGGCTGAGGCGGCTTCTCGCCGACCGCAAGATCACCATCGTTCTGGACAAGGCCGCGCGGGAATGGCTCGCGGAGAAGGGCTATGACCCCGCCTATGGGGCGAGGCCGCTCAAGCGCGTCATCCAGAAACATCTGCAGGATCCGCTGGCGGAGAAAATCCTCAGCGGCGACATTGCCGATGGCGAAACCGTGCAGGTCTCCTCCAATGGTCAGGCGCTCCTCATCAATGGCAGCGCGGTGAGCGCCGCCGAGGCAGCGTAGAGCAGCGCGTGATGCGGGGGGCTTGATCCCGCGCATCTCCTTCCAGCGATTTCGACGAGATGGCCGGGTCGATGACCGGCTACTGGTTCTGCGCCAGGCGCGTGGTCGAGGGCGCCGTCTTCATCATGGCAAGAATGGCGGTCCTGTGCTCGTGGAACGCTTTCAGAATGTCGCCTTTCAGCTGACGTCCGCCGGCGACGGAGACCTTGAGCGGGTTCACCGGCTTGTTGTTCACACGAACCTCATAATGCAGATGGGGCCCGGTGGTCCTGCCGGTCGAACCCACATAACCGATGATCTGACCCTGATTGATTTTGGTGCCCGGCGCGATGTTCTCGGCCAGGCGGCTCATATGAGCGTAGAGGGTCTCATAACCGTCCGGATGCTGGATCTTGACCATGTTGCCATAGGCGCCGTTGCGACCGGCAACTTTCACCGTGCCGTTACCCGCAGCCTTGATGGGGGTTCCTGGCGGGGCACCGAAGTCGACGCCCATGTGCATCTTGGAATAGCCCAGCAACGGATGCTTGCGCAGGCCGAAGCCTGAGGTCAGCCGCGCACCCGAGACCGGGGTTTTGGCGAGGGCCTTGGTGGCGCTGCGGCCGTTCTCGTCGAAATAGTCCGTATGGCCATCATCCGGCGTGGTGAAGCGATAGTAGGTCTTGTTGCCGCCGGCGAAATCGAGCGAGGAATAAAGCAAGACTTTGCGATTGCGCGAGGTGCCGGTGATCGGATTGCCGTAGAAGAGTTCGAACTGATCGCCGGCGCGGACCTGACGCTGGAAGTCGACGTCATATGCGTAGATGCGCAGCATCTCGGCAATGATGTTGTCGGGAATGCCCTGGTCCTTGGCAGTGGCATAGAGGGTGGAGCTGATCTTGGCTTTGGCGCGGTATTGAGAGGCGGAGGCAAGCTGCGAAGGCGTCGCTTCCTTGTTGCCGCTCAGGCTGGCGACGAAACGCCCTTCTTCATCGGCTTCGACCAGAATGTCTTCATTGGAATTGGGCGAGAAGGCGACGCGGACCGGGAAAATCACGTCGTTGCCATAGAAGTCCTGCTGCTTGTCGAGGGTGATTTCGAAGGTCTGGCCAGCCCTGATCAGCTCATGTGGGTAGACGGGCTCGATCGCCTTGACCAGCGCGCGTGCAGCCTCGATGGTGACGCCCAAGGCGACAAGGCGGTCATGAAGAGTCTCTCCCTGCTTGAGAGTGATTGTGCTGTCCACGGGCTCGGGAGGCGGCGTCTTGGAAATGGTGGTGATGTTCTGCGTGTCAATCGAGGCGATCTCAATCCTGCCGTCGAGGACAGCCGGTTCAAGCTTGCTGCCGTAGGGCAAGACATCGGACGTGATGCTCGGATATTGGCCGCCGAGCGAGCCGGTGATTTCCCGGGCGGGCAGTATCACGGTGGCAAGCGAGTTCTCCGCCTGCGGCCGGTAGGCAACGGAAGAGACATCGCGGTAGGGTTTGAGGGCAACGGCCTTGGCGATTTCGCCATTGTAGTCGCCTTTCAAAGCGTCCTGGGTCCTTTGCCAAATTTGGGAGGGGCTTAATGAAGCAAGAGCAGTGTCGGTCGCATCTTCGGCAAGAAAGCCCAGGAGCGCACTGCCGATCACGAGGCTTCCCGCCATGCCCGCGACGCAGGTGGTGAGCATCCAGCGATTGTGGCTTGGCTCGTCGCCAGGGTTGAAAGGATTGTGGTGATCTGCCTCGAGTTCCTCGATGTGCATGGGCTTGCCTGAAGCCGAATCGGCCACGGACTGACGACGCGCGTCATGTCTCAGACGGTCAAGCAATATTCAATCCCCTCGCCACAACGGCATCTGCCCCAACCTTACTCGCCGCCAAGGCTTTGCGCGAAGCGGCAGAACGAACCCACTATGTGCTGAGGCAGGCGCCCTCGGCCCCGAATAGCTCCTGCCATAACCACTGGGAGGTCAGCCCCGACAGACTCAAGCGGACTGTGCATGTCCGCCCCTTATGAGTCAACCGGGAATGACTGCCGGGCGCGAAGCCGAAAGATCGCCAAAACCAATGACCTACATCATCGATCTTGCGCTCATCGGAACGCACACGCCCAACGGAATACGCACTCACTCCAAATCTGTCCCGCTTTGGGTTTATGAATTATTAACTATGGTTCATAATTTGGGCTGAACCACGGCAAAGCTGACGATTTCCACTGCGAGCGCAGGAGAAGATCCTGGCCAGAGTGCAGTTCGAAGCCGCTTGAAGTTCGCACTCGGCGAATCACTTGGAGTCTCGGCGGCGGCTGTTCCAAGCTTGAGCGGGGCTTGAGGCTGAACCCTCAAAA
This sequence comes from Aestuariivirgaceae bacterium, assembly GCA_036554625.1. Lineage (GTDB taxonomy): Bacteria > Pseudomonadota > Alphaproteobacteria > Rhizobiales > Aestuariivirgaceae > DATBLQ01. The sequence continues at coordinate 705 of DATBMX010000130.1, read as the reverse complement.
GCCACGGAAATCGTAAAAATTTCTGCATGGCATGCCTTGACACTGGCGAAGGCGGAAGCATATAAACCCTCTCACTGAGGGTTGTACGCCAACGCTGACCCTCAATTGCGCTTCCAAGAGCGAGCAGAATGCACGTCCGGTGCCAAACAAGAGGGACCGGTGGTGTTTTGTCGGCTGTGGCGGCGGGGGAGCCCTCAAGGCTTCCGGCTCTTTGACATTGTAGAGGAAAGAAAGAGAAACGCAGGCGGCGGCGTCCTGGCGGTTCGTGGCAACACGGACGAATCAGAACGCTGAAGTCATGCGTTTTATGTGAAGCCAAGCTTCGACGTAACAGTCGAAAATTGGCTCTCGTCAATGCGCATCGACCATCCGGTGGCAACACTGGAAGAGCACAGTTCTTCAAACTTGAGAGTTTGATCCTGGCTCAGAACGAACGCTGGCGGCAGGCTTAACACATGCAAGTCGAACGCCCGTAGCAATACGGGAGTGGCAGACGGGTGAGTAACGCGTGGGAATCTTCCCAAAGGTACGGAACAACTCAGGGAAACTTGAGCTAATACCGTATGTGCCCGGGAGGGCAAAGATTCATCGCCTTTGGATGAGCCCGCGTTGGATTAGCTAGTTGGTGGGGTAATGGCCTACCAAGGCGACGATCCATAGCTGATCTGAGAGGATGATCAGCCACACTGGGACTGAGACACGGCC
>DATBMX010000117.1:0-3802 GCA_036554625.1 Aestuariivirgaceae bacterium | reverse complement strand
TATGTGATCGCAACCGAACCCCTTGACGAGGCGCTGGTCGCCAAGCTCTTGCCTGCCGACCGGACCTATATCGATTGGAACTTCAACGTCGATTATATCCGCCGCGCGCCGGACGATCCGAGGCGGATCATATTCGGCGGGCTCACCGGCGAGCGGGTTCCCGATATGCGTGCCATCGCAATTCGCTTGCACGCGCGCCTCTTGCGCATCTTCCCGTCTCTCGCCGGTGCCCGCATTGATCATGTGTGGACAGGCAGCTGCGCCGGCACACTCGATCTCTACCCGCACCTCGGAACCCACGACGGAGTGCACTACGCGCTTGGCTATTGCTTCGCGGGCGTGCCCATGGGCACCTGGTTCGGCTTGAAATCTGCCGAACGCATCATGGGCAAGACGGCAAATCCGAGCGTTTTTGCCGACCGGCCGCTGCCGTCGCATCCACTGTATTGGGGCAACCCCTGGTTCGTGCCTTGGGCCATCCGTATCTTGAGCCGCCATGATCGCTGACTAAAAATAGGCGATGAACCGGCCCGCAAGCAGCACGCATATCCATAGGCCCAGGGAAATGCCGGCATGCACCCTGGCATGGCGCGGAAAACCATGCGTGATCTTCTGCCGCCAGGCGCTGCCGTAATAGGCGGAGATGTTGAACAGGGCCGCGCTGATGAGGGTAAGCTTTACGAGAAAAACCGGGTTGCGGCCGATCGCCGTCGCTTCGGCCGACAGCAGCACCGGTCCGCTTAGCACCAGTAGGGCTGCGCCAGCGCACGCAATGGAAAGTGCGCTGCCGGAAATCGCTGCTGCCGCCTCGTAGCGCTTCCGCAGGAGCATGATATCGAACACGGCGATTGATCCGACGAGCAGGGCCGCGCCGAGGACATGAGCGAGATTTGACAGCGGAAAGAACCAGCTTGAAGAGCGCGCGACCTGCCCCAGTATCGAGGCTTCGAAGGCTGCCAGAAGATCCTGCGCCATTTTCAGCGCAGCTCGTAGGTGTTTCCTTGAACCGTGATCCGCTCGGCCCTCATTTCATGCTCGGTCCGCCGAGAGGGGTAGCCTTCCGCCGCCACAGTCGCTCCCTCCTTGATGAGGTCCGGCGACAATCCTCGCCGCTCCATTCGAGAGATGGGCGCAAGCACGATGGTCCAAGTAGCATTGTCATGGGAGAGTTGAATGTGCACATGCGGATTTTGCCACTGCAAATGCTGAACAGCCGATCGGATCGTGAACTTTCGTTCCGCATCGTAGCTTCCCCAGCCGTGATGGGCCAAGGCTGCGCCCGAAAGCGTAACGATTGATATTGCGCCCGTGATGATTGCTCTGCGCATGATGCCTCCTGACTTTTCCTGCACACTGAAACTCTCGAATGCGGCGCTAGTTCGGCATCGCCTGCTCGCCGGCGACCCAGCTTTGCTGCACATACAGATTCTCGCTGAGATGAACGAGGCCTGCGATATAGCCGCGCGCGATGCGGCCAAGCTCATGGTCGCGTCCGATGAGCTGTGCCGGCACAGCGCTCGCCGACGCCAGGACTTGCGCCAGCGGCAATCCGAGCCGATTGACGCAGTGTCGGACGGCCGCATCCATGGTGAGGTCGGAGCCGGCAAGCGTCCCGTCTTCAAGTTGAAGCCGTCCCCGTGCGCGTTTGACCGTTCTCCCCTGCAAAAGAAAGGCATCGGGTCCTCCCGCAGCACTGCTCATCGCATCTGTGATTAACAGCACGCGGCCTGTGCCCTTGGCTCTGAACGCCGCCTTGAGCGCCGCATCCGCTACATGATGACCATCGGCAATGACACTGGAAAAGCAATCGGGCTCGGCGAACGCGGCGCCGACCATGCCGGGCGCTCTCCCCTCCATCTGGCTCATGGCATTGAACAAATGCGTGAAGCTTCGCGCTCCCGCGCTGAGTGCCGCCTGCGCCTCCTCTGCCGTGGCGTCGGAATGGCCGAGGCTGACGATCACGCCAGCGCGCGCGAGTTCGGCAATCGACTTTTCAGGCACGCGATTGGGAGCAAGCGTGAGCATTTTGACGCCGCAGTCCGCTTCGACGATGTTCGTCATATCGACATCGCTGATTTCGCGGATATGCGCTTCCGGATGAGCACCCTTGCGCTTGGGATCGATAAACGGTCCTTCGATATGGATGCCGAGCACGCTGGTAAGACCTTGCCTCTGCACGGTGCGCACCGCTTTGATGGCTTGGGCCATCACCTCCGGCGCGTCGGTGATAACCGTGGGCAGCAGTGCCGTCGTGCCGTAACGACGATGCGCCTCGATAATGCGTCGGACGCCTTGCGGCGTGGGCTCGCCGTTGAGGAGCACACCCCCACCGCCATTCACTTGCACATCGATGAAGCCGGGTGCCAGATAGCCGCCGTCGAGCTCGACCTGCCGCATGCCCTTGGGGATCGCTGCCGTCTCCAAGACATCTGCGATGAACCGGCCCTCGACGATGACCGCGAGTCCTGCCCGCATGCCTTCTCCGGTGAGGACTTCAGCGCCGGTGATTGCAAAACTCATGTCCATAGCTCCGGCAGCCCATTGGTGCGCCGCGCCATCATGATGGCTCCATCGACCGGATCGGCCAGGGGGCTCGCGAGCTTGGCCTTCACATCGGCGTCCAGATACGGCGGATAGGCCTGCGCCAGTCCTCCAATGAGGCACAACCTGCCGGCTCCCCGCGCCAGGAGCGCCCGCCCGAGAGTCGAGATCGCAGCGGCGCCCTCGATCACGATCGTCATGGCCTGAACATCGCCCTTGAGAGCGGTTTCGAATACAAGAGGCGCCAGGCGCGCATAATCGTTTGGTCGAGCTTCGCTTGACCACTGCGATAGATGCAGCCTGTCCTGGCCGACTCTTTTCAGCACCAACTCGATGAGCGGCGTGGGCTGCAGCAGTCCATCGATCGAAAGTGCGGCGCGGCGCACAGCATGATGCCCGAGCCAGGCGCCGGACCCATGATCGCCCAACGCAAAGCCCCACCCGCCCACCATATGCCGTGTGCCCTTAATGATGGCCAGTCCCACAGACCCGGTGCCCGCAATGACGATCCCCCCATCCCCGCCCCCGAATGCCCCAATGCAGGCGGCATAGGCATCATTGTCGGCCGTCGTCGTGGCGAAAGGCAGTTCGAGACTGGCCACGCGCTCGGCCGCGACCGAGGTTATGAGCCCGGCTAGCCCCAGGCCAGCATGGAGATTACCCAGGTTGAGACCTGCGGCAATCGCGGCGTCTTCGGCGGTTGACACGATTGTAGCAATCGCGGCGGGGAGATCCTGATAGATATTCGAAGCCCCTCCCTGCGCCTCGCTCAGTTGCTGGCCGCATGCATCTCGGATTCGTGCCCGGCAACGGCTGCCGCCCCCATCGATGCCCAGGAAATATTTGCCTCGCGAACTCATGAAATGCGCTTTGGCAAACTATCAAATCCGTTCACAGTGGGAAAATGCTAAATGGCGCTTGAATACACAGTTCCAACTCGACCACATGGTGCCAAGGGACGGGTCATGCGCAAGACCGAACAGCATTCAAGCGACTTTGCCGGCCTCGACATATGGGAGGACCAGGCGATTCTTGGGGCCCTGCTCAAGGGACAGTTTGCCGCCATCGAATCTGTGCATGCGGCCCTTACGGCGATTTCGCAAGCATCAGCCGCTCTCGCTGATAGGCTGCGCAACGGGGGCCGCCTTCTCTACGCCGGCGCTGGCAGCTCGATAAGGCAGGGGATTCTGGATGGCATCGAGCTTCCTGCAACCTTCGGCTTCCCGCCGGAGCGATTGCATTTTCTCGTCGCAGGGGGACG
>DATBMX010000052.1:0-1997 GCA_036554625.1 Aestuariivirgaceae bacterium | reverse complement strand
CTCGATGCGGCCCGCAGGGAAGCGGACGGCACCCTCGCCTCCGTCAGGGAGGCGGTGGCCCGTGAGGCTGCCGAAGCCCGCACCGTTCTGCAGGAGCAGGCACGGGTGCTGTCCAGGGATATTTGTGAGAAGGTTCTCGGGAGGAGTTTCTAGATGAAGCGCATCATCAACGGCCGCGGTTCGAATCGTCAGGTATTCGCTGCGGCGTTCGTTTGTCTGCTGCTGGTGACCTGTGCCGCTGCCGGCCTTGCCTCGGAGGGTGCCGAAGGGGCGCACGATGCGGGCCATGCCGCCGCCCAGATGAAGGACTTCATGTGGCGAGTGATCGATTTCGCGGCGCTGTTCGGAATCCTGTTCTGGGCGCTGAAGAAGGCCGACGTGAAGGGCGCCCTGGCGGGCCGCCGGGGCGCCATCGAAAAGATGCTGCGTGATGCGGAAGAGGCACGGCAGGCCGCCGAGCGCAAATACGCCGAATACAGCGAGAAGCTTGCGGCTGCCAACAGGGAAGTGGACGAGATCTATGCCGCCATCAAACACGAGGGCGAGGCGGAAAAGGCCAGGATCATTGCCGAGGCCCATGCAGCTGCCGACCGGATTCGTGAGCAGGCCCGCCAGGCGGCCGGCCAGGAAGTGCTGAAGGCGAAGGTCGAGCTCCGCGCGGAAGCGGCCCGTCTCGCCGTGGAACTTGCCGAGCAGACCCTGCGGGAGCAGACGAAAAAGGACGATCAGGATCGGCTGGTTGGTGAATATCTTACCAAGGTGGTGGAGCTACATTGATTACGAACACGATAGCACGGCGCTACGCCAAGGCCCTGGTACAGCTCGGCACGGAAGAGTCCGCGGTTGACGCATTCAACGCGGAACTGGCCGCTCTCTGCGCAACCCTGCGGGACAACCCGGAACTTGAGGCAATCCTCGGCAATCCGGCTTACGGCATCGAGGCAAAAAAAGAGATTCTGAAGGATGTCGTCGCGGCGATGTCCCTGTCGGTAACTGTCGGCAATTTCGTCCAGCTGCTTCTGGACCGGAACCGGCTGCAGTTCCTGCCGCAGATCGCGGAGAGCTACGGCTCCTTTGCGGACGAGCTTTCCGGCATTATCCGCCCGACCCTCACCTCCGGACTGCCGCTGGCCGACAGCCAGGTTGAGGCGATCAAGGGTGCGCTGGCAACTAAGACCGGCAAGAAGGTGCAATTGACGGTGCAGGTTGACCCGGCGCTCATCGGCGGGGTCGTCACCCAGATCGGCGGCATGATTTACGACGGCAGTGTGAAAACCCAGCTCAACCGAATTGAAGATATATTACAGAAGGGGTGATACGTTCCTATGGAAATCAGAGCGGAAGAAATCAGCGAGATTATCAAGAAGCAGATCAAGGAATACGGCAAAGAGGTTGAAGTTGCCGAAACCGGCACCATCATTTCCGTAGGTGACGGTATCGCCCGTATTCACGGTCTCGACAAGGCGATGGCCGGCGAGCTGCTGGAGTTCCCGGGCGGCATCTCAGGCATGGTTCTCAACCTCGAGGAAGACAATGTCGGCGCCGCCATCCTTGGTGAGGACAACGAGAACATCAAGGAAGGCTCCACGGTGAAGCGGACCGGCAGGATCGTCGAGGTTCCGGTTGGCGAGGCGCTGATCGGACGCGTCGTCAACGCCATCGGCCAGGCCATCGACGGCAAGGGACCGATTTCTACCGACACCTACGGCAAGGTGGAGGTCAAGGCCCCCGGCATCGTCAAGCGGAAATCAGTCCACCAGCCGATGCAGACCGGCCTAAAGGCGATCGACTCCATGGTCCCTATCGGGCGCGGCCAGCGTGAGCTGATCATCGGTGACCGCCAGACCGGCAAGACCGCCGTCGCCATCGACACAATAATCAACCAGAAGGGCGGCGACGTCGTCTGCATCTACGTCGCCATTGGCCAGAAGCGTTCCACCGTCGCCCAGGTCGTGAGCAAGCTGCAGGAACACGGCGCCATGGATTACACCATCGTC
>DATBMX010000481.1:0-12782 GCA_036554625.1 Aestuariivirgaceae bacterium | reverse complement strand
GCGTCGTTCCAAAATCGAAAGAGGGAAACCGCAGGCCGACCGATTGACCGGGATGAACCCTGTCGACTTCGGCGGGAGCAATGCGCACATCGGCGGCCAGATGCGATCCGGCGGGCACGATCACCATGAGCGGTTCGCCTGCTTGCACAACGCCCCCGATGGTATGAACGGCAAGCTCATGCACCCTGCCTGCCTGGGGGGCTCGAATCTCCAGCCGCCTGATCTGGTCTTCGGCAGCCGTCTTGCGTTCGGCGAGTTCATTCGCTCTTGCGCGAACGTCGGCGAGCTGCGCCGCTGCTTCCGAACGCGCCTGCTGATCGATCTGCATGATCTGCAGTTCGATCTCTGCTATTTTGCCCCGTGCTTGCGCAATGGCGGCGATGAGCTGGCCTCGCTCGCCCTCGAGCCGCGCCGCGGTGCGCTCGAGCTCTGTCACGCGCGCGAGCGTGATCAGGCCTTTGTTGTAGAGATCCTGCGTGCTCGACAGCTCCTTCGCAATCAGGGTGATCTCGCGCTCCTTGGCTTCCGACTGAGCCGATAGGCCTATGACTTCCTGATCGAGCTGGGCGATCCGCTTTCTGAATTGTTGTTTTTGTCCTTCCCGCGATGCGCGCCGAAAGGTGAACAGCTTCTCCTCACCCTCCTGCAGTCGCTTCAGACTCTCATCGTTGATGCCCGTTTCGGCCCCAGCTCGAAATGAAACGCGCTCCGTACCGTCTCGTTCTGCTTCGAGCCTGATCTTGCGGGCAGCGAGTTCGTTGAGACCGCCATCGAGAATCTGCAGATTCGCTCGTGCTTGCGTACCATCGAGTATGACGAGAACATCTCCCGCCTCGACATCATCTCCATCCCGCACCTTGAGATCGACAACTACTCCTCCTGTAGGGTGCTGAACCTTCTTGACGTTGCTCTCGACCACGAGCGTCCCCGGCGCCACGACTGCTCCTGCGAGCTCAGTGGTCGCGGTCCACCCGCCCAGTCCCAGTATCAACACTGCAACGACTGCCGCGCCTGCAATCGTGTGGCGCCGAATCGATCTGAGACAGGTGAGGTCCGTCACGATCGCATGCCCAGAACTGCGACATTGGATGGTTTCCTGATGCGGTCGAGAACGTCGTTTTTTCCTCCCGCCGCCTGAACCCTTCCGTCTGCCAGCACCAGAAGACTATCCACGGCTGAAAGCACCGCCGGCCGGTGCGAAATGATGATGGCAATACCGCCGCGTTTCTTGACGTCGAGAATAGCCTCCGCCAGGGCTTTCTCGCCGTCTCCGTCGAGATTTGAATTGGGTTCGTCGAGCACGATCAGAAATGGCTCGCCATAAAGAGCGCGCGCCAGCGCCAGTCTCTGTCGCTGACCAGCCGAAAGCGTTAGGCCGCCCTCCCCGATAGGCGTTTCATATCCCTTCGGCAGCCGCAATATGATCTCGTGAATCTGGGCAGCCTTGGCTGCCGCAATGATGTCCGTTGGCGATGCAGTGGTATCGAAACGAGCGATGTTCTCACCCACTGTTCCCTGGAACAGCTCAACATTCTGCGGCAGGTAGCCGATGTTGCGGCCGAGCGCCTGCGGCGACCACAGCTCGAGGGCGGCATCGTCCAGGCGGATCTTGCCCTTGGCAGTGGGCCAGACGCCGACGAGAGCGCGGGCCAGGGATGACTTGCCGGATGCGCTTGGACCTATGATGCCGAGGGCATGTCCCTTCGCCAGTCTGAAGCTCGCATCTGCTACGACGATCATATCGCTGCCCGGTGGCGAAACGCTGATGCTCTCAACCTTGAGATCCGATGTCGGTCGCGGAAGCTCAAGCGGCAAAGACTTTGTCGGCAGCGCACAGAGAAGCTGGGTCAGCCGTTTGGCACCTTGTCGCGCCGTCTGAAAGCCGCGCCAATGGCCGATCGCCAGTTCAACCGGAGCCAAGGCGCGCGCGCTGAGAATCGACCCGGCAATGATGATCCCGGCCGTCGCTTCACCGGCGATCACAAGATAGGCGCCTACCGCCAGCACGGCCGACTGCAGCATCATGCGCAACACCTTGGAAGCGGCGCCAAGCCCGCCGCTGACGTCGTTTGCTTGTCCCTGCGCGTTAAGATAGTTCGACGTGTGCATTTCGAACTTCGACAACAGCCGCTCGGTCAACCCCATGGCTCGGACTGCCTCGGCATTGCGTCTGGCCGATTCGGCCAGGGCATCGCGCAGTGACGCAAGCATTGAAGCGTCTCGCGCCGGAGCTCGCGTTAGATATTCGGCTCCGGCCGTCAGGCTCAAGAGAAGCACCGCTCCTATGCTGGCGGTTACCCCGATCCAGAAATGCAGGACAAAGCACACGGCGAGATAAACCGGTATCCACGGCAGATCAAACAGCGCCTGCAGACCTCCACCGGCGATGAACGCCCTTATGCGCTCGACGTCGCGCAAGGGCGCGGCGGCATCGTGACGGCCGAGAAGCGGCAGCCACGTGATGGCAAGAAACACCTGCGGACCCAGAGACTTCTCGATCGAAATCGCGATGCGCACGAGCATGCGGGAGCGGATCACGTCCAATATGGCCTGAAATAGGAACAGGGCTGCCGTGAGCAAGACAAGGGCGAGAAGTGTTGGAACGCTGCCGCTGGGGAGAACGCGGTCATAGACCTCCAGCATAAAAATGGCCCCGCTCAACATGAGAATGTTGATGGTCCCGCTGAAGACGGCGAACCATGCGAAAGCTCCGCGAAAGCGGCTGAGCGCCCGTCGCAATTCGGAGGTGGGCGTTACAGGCGACCTCGACATGAGCTCAAATTACCTATTCTGCCGAAAGCCAAGGCTCGTAGCGTGAACGGACGATGATAGGCTCTTAATGTTACGTGATCCTTTACGTCTGCCCCGAGACAACTGCCGGACTAGGGCGTCGACTGCGGCTTGGGCAGCGGTGAGGAATGCTGCGGAGGTGTTTCCGGCACCAGACGAAACGCCACTGGCGGGCCCTTCCAGTCGAAGGGCGCTAGCGGAAGCTCTGGGATACACATGGAAAAAAGGCTCTGGCCATGGGCATTGCGTATTTCGAATACGAATCCTGAGCGCTCCAGCCGCGTGCACTCGCCCCACTGCTCGATTGCAATCCACTCCGTCACTTGCTCTTACGCCGCCTCGTCAAGAAAAGAGAAAGTCGCTGTCGGGGTTTTGAGGGAGCAACGACAGGCTATCCTCCGGATCGGTTGGCAGAGGCAGCGAGTCGAGATCGGTGGCTTGGGTCCACCCTTGCTTGTGCTTGAACCGTGAGACCGACGCGGTGGACGATAGGCTGATCGACACATCACTGAATTGAAGGGTCTCCACATCCGTGAGGGTGTCACGGCCATCGGGCGAGCCGGACCTCCAATCGGTAACGGTCCAGACACCTTTTCGATTCCTGGTATATGTGTAATCGCTCGACGCTCCGCTCAGTACGAGGATATCGGAACCTATTCCGCCATTGATTGTATCCGCGCCACTGCCTCCCCATAGCGTGTCATTGCCAGCCATTCCATAGAGCTTGTCCTTTCCGGCACCGCCCGTCAGCGTGTTGTCCGCCGCATTGCCCGTGAGGCTGTCGGCAAAGGCACCGCCAGTCAGGTTTTCGATGTCGACATAGATGTCGCGGCTGGCTTCGCCCTTGTTCTTCGTGGAGGCACTTAGATTGGCAATCACCCCTGCCGTTGCCGTCTGATAGCTTGCCGTGTCGATTCCTGCGCCGCCGTCGAGCCGGTCCTGGCCGACCCCGCCGATCAACAGGTCGTCGCCCTCGCCGCCATAGAGCTGATCATTGCCTGAGCCGCCGTCGATGAGATCCGTACTGCCGTTGCCGCTGAGCAAGTCGCTGCCTGCCAGCCCGTAAAGCATGTCCTGGAGCGTATCGCCGGTTAGGGTGTCGTTGCCGCTCGTGCCGGTGAGGGTGAGTCCGCTTGACGCGGGCTCCTCGGGCTCGTCGGAATCCACCAGCACCTCGGCGACCGTGTAGGTATCGTTGCTGAATCGGAACTGCTCGATGTTCCAGACAATGTCGGTGCCGTCAGGTGATCCGCTTCTGAGATCCACGCTCATGATCGAGCCGTCGCTCAGTTGTGTGACGCTGTATTGCGAGCGGGTGCCGCTGAACACCACCGTATCATTTCCTGCCCCGCCGTCGAGCGTGTTGTTGCCGGCATTGCCCGTCAGCAAGTCGTCGGCCGAACCGCCGATGGCGTTTTCTATGAGCGAACGCAGATCGTTGTTGTAGAGCAGCGCATTGGCGATATTGCCTGTCGCCACCTGCGAGCCGCTGTAGTGCAAGACAGCCAATTGCGTGCTGCTCGTCTTCGACCATTGGCCGGGCCGAAGGTCGATCGAAAGGTTCGAGCCGTAATTGGAGAAATCATAGGTATCGATGCCTCCGCCGTCCCAAACGGTAAGGAAGATCTTGTTGCCGCCGGCTGCGCCTTGACCGACACCGTTGATGAACATTTCCCCGGTCGATGCGCTCCAGCTGTAGGTGGAGTCTCCGCTATTGGTGTTGTAGTTAGCGCCATACATCGTCTGCAGCGCTGCGATGTCATACATCATGAGCGTCTGGGCATAACTCCAGCTGCTGTTTGTATAGCCCCCGCTGGTCGACTGTCCGATGTAGGAGCGATAGCTCATCACCGAATACTCCATCGAATCTCGGTCGAGCGGCATGGCATTGAACGACCCGCTGTTCTCATGCGGGTGCTTCAGACCCATTGCATGGCCAAGCTCGTGAAGGAAGGCGGTGAAGGCGTAGTTGCCGCGGGTCGGGCTGTCGTAATAGCCCTGAGAGTTGTTGAACCAGGAATCCCCTCCCTCCGCGGCAGCGCTCGGGTAATAGGCCCAAGCCGTGCTCGGCCGGTCTGACTCGGCGAAGCGCAGATCGGCGTGCTGGCTTGAGCTTTCTGTGATCTCCTGGAAAGTGACATTGGCGACCGCAGCCACATTGGCGAGCGCCGCCCGGGCGGCGGTCTGCTGGGTCGAATTCAACGCCTCGAAACCCGTGCTTGGTTCGCCGTTTCCGTAGGATGACCCATAAAATGAGCTGCTTGTGGGGAAACTATAGGTGAAGCTCGTCACCGCCCATTTGATGCCTGACAAAACGGCATTCACGTAGGCGCTGCTGGTCGGAGCAACTGAGCTTGTCGCAGGCATGGAGTCTTCCTCTTGCAAAGGCCTACTCCCACCCGGTCGCTAATCCATTAAGAGGAACGGTAAAATTGAGGAAATTGCGAGGGACCAATGGTTTACCATCTAGGTCGCCTTATCGATTATGTTCGCCTTCGAGCCCCTGATCTTGAGGCAAGTCGCCGCTTTTGTCGTTCCGTTCAGGCTGCGCTCGGCGGCAGCGGTTCCCCTGAAGACCCCTGTACTTTTCGGCAGACGAGCTCTGGATCGATCCGGCCGACGGTAAGCAGGATTCATCTTGCCTTCTGGGCTGCTGGTCAGGGAAAGCGTAGACCGTCGAAGTGCGGCCCGACCCGCCGCACAACCGGACACGTTTTCAGCATAATCGAAAGAGGATGCTCCGCTTGCTGGTGCCGCCTGCGTGACTCGAACACGCGACCCTCGCATTACGAATGCGATGCTCTACCAACTGAGCTAAGGCGGCTCGCGAGCGTCGCCTTCCATAGCTTCTTGAGGAACGCTTTTCAACTGCCCCCCACGAGCCGCCGCGCCCAGTCATCCGGCGCTTTCGACTGATCCTCCTCCTCGCGCGGCGTTCCCGGATCATCGGGCAATGGCAATTTGACATCTTCCGCCGGTGCATTGGCGGGCGGTTCAGACTTGTCCTCGCCTGCCGGCTGAGGCTTGACCCCGCGCGATGCGCCAATCGCCTCGTCGCTCAGGGGAGACGAAACCGGCTCTTCCACGGCCTCGACCGCCTCCTGCGCACTGAGCAGTGCCGGCGCTTGCGCTGTTTCAAGGCCCAGCCGCTCCACGGGAACCTTCCACTGGAAAACGCCTAGCTCCCGGCTCGCGGGAGACACCGGTTGCCATTGCTCGGATATGAGTCCGTCAGCCGTCCACTTGGGATCGGCCGGAGCGCGCATGCCGCGCGCCAGCCACTCGCGCGCCAGCCCCCTGTCGCCTTGCGCCTCTGCGATTTCCGCCATGAGAGCGCATACCCGCGCGCGCGGCCGCTCTTCGATGAATGGCGCGAGCGCCGTTTTCGCTCTGTCGATTTCATGAGCAGCGAGAGCCGCCTCTGCGAGACCGACCGCGCCCTCCTCGCCTCCCCCGAGTCGATGCACCAATTGCTCGACTCTCTTCAGGCGCTCGCGCGGCGAGGCGCCATGCGATTGAAAAGCATATACCCGCACGAGGTCGATGTGAGGATTGAGGCTGTATGTTCGCTCGATTACGCGAGCGGCCTTCCGTGCTTGCCCCTGGCCAGCATGAATCCTTGCCGCGGCGAGAGCCGCAGGGATGAGGCTCGAATCGAGCCTGTGCGCTCTGAGCGACCATTGCAAAGCATCCTGCGGCGCCACCCTTTCCTTTTCAATGGCCTGTGCAGTCAGCACGACCGCGAGTTTTTTGTTCGCTGTCTGCTGATCGATCAGTCCTGCCTTTCGCTGAGCCGCAAGCGTTTCAGCCGCACCGGTCCAGTTTCTTTCAACCGATTGGATCATCAGCGTGGCGTTGGATGCCCAAGGCAGGCCGGGGTTTAGCCTCAGCGCTTCCGCCGCAATCTTGCTTGCTCGCACGAGATCGCCCTTCTGCCGGGCAACGTTGAATAGGCCCCTGAGTCCGAGGAGTTTGGTGCCATCTTCCTGGGTCATCGCCTCGAAAACCCGGCTGACGCGCCGACTGTCGCCCGAAGCCTGCGCCGTCTGCGCCTCCAGCACCCGCGCCAACGGTTCGTCCGCAAGGTAACGGCCGGCAATCTGCGCATGCCGGCGTGCGCTCTGAACATCTCCCGCCCCGATAGCAATCATTCCGCGCGACAGCGACTCATAGCCAAGCCTCGTCCGTCGCGCCCGCACGGCGTGCGACAAAGCGCGTGGCGCCTTGAAAGTCCGTCGCACCAAGCCGATCAGCCAAAGACTTGCGACAAATGCGATGAACAGTCCCAGGACCGCCAAAACCAGCGGTGCTTCGATGCGCTGGTCCAGCCAGTCGATTCTCACGACGCCGGGCCGGTCGGCGAACCAGGCAATCAGGCCAGCGATTGCCGCGACCAGGGCAAATCGCAGGATGAATCGGATCATGAACGGCCGCCAAGCTGTTCAAGAGCCGCCGTCGACAGCGCTTCAAGCGCCCGGGCGACTTCGAGCCGCGATTCCGCATCTCTCAGCCACGTCTCGACTGCTGGAGGTCTCGGCGCCTGCGCCGAGCCTAGGATTTGCACGGCGCCCTGAAGATCGCCTTGTTCCGCGCGCACGAGCGCGTCTTCCGCACGATCGAGCCTCTTCGCATCATCGAGCTTGCGCACGCTGACGAGCGATGCCGCCTTGGCCTTGAATGCATCCCATATGTTCTGTGGGGGAGAAGGGGCCGTTTGTGATTGAGGAGGTGTTCTCACCTCTTCGATGATGCTCCTGAGCCTGTCGGTGAGATCGGCATCGCGCGCCACACCGGTCGACGAGGCTTGTGCGAGCTCGGGATAGCGCTCCACCGCGGGCAGTATTGCACGAAGCTTCTGCAGTTCGCTGGCAAAGGAACGGCCCTCGTTTACGGCGGCCTTGAGCTGCAGCAAGCTCGCAGCAACGTCGTTGTTGCGAACGTTCGGCTTGGGTTCGGCCTGAGGCGTTGGAGTTGACGGCGGCAGCGTGTTGACTTGCGCCTGCATCTCGCTCAAGCGCTGCAATGCGGTCTTGAACTCCTCCTGCTGAACCTTTTGGCTCGTCTGGATCGCCGAGAGCGAAGCGCCAATTCCCTCGATCATTTGCTCGAGCACGGCCAGGCGGGCCTCCATTTGCTGTGTTGCCCTCTCCAGCGCCTCTGGTCCGGGCCTGCTTTGCGCAGGCCTTTGCGCCGCCTCCGCGAGCTGACTGACGGCATTGGTGAGCTGCGCCAGGCCTCGCTCGATCTCTTGCCCTCGCGCCTCGAGACTTGAAAATCTTGCTTCGAGCACCGGATTCCGGTCCGGTGGCCTCAAATTGATCCAGCCCGCAGAAGCAAAAAGACTTCCTGCCGCCACCGCGATGGCGACCAGCGCCAGAATTGTCGCGGGCCAGAACGGCGCAAACCACTGTCGCTTTCCGCCTTCGTCCACAGGCGGGTCGGTCGGCGGCTCGCTCTTCGACTCCTCGCCGCGGGGAACCTCTTCGGCCTCAAGGTCGATGATCGGGGGGTCCACCGGCCGCTCGCCGTCTCTTGCCGCTTCCGTGTCGCTGCTCATTGTCTTCAGCTCTCAGCCCTTGCGCGGCTCACGCGCTCGACAAGATCGAACATTCCCTGCTCACTTGGCAAAGCCGCGACCTCCACCCTCCAGCCGCTGGGCAGGGCTGCGGCGACGGAGGCCGACAGGCAAAGATGGATTATCGTACCCGAGAACGGCTCAAGACCATGAGCTTCAATGCACTTGCCCCAGACACCCGCCGTGCGCCGCGAATACAGCATGACGCCGTCGACAGCTCGCCGCCTGATCACGCTGCTGATCGCCGGCGGCAGATGCGTTGCTGGAACCGCTGCATACATGATCACTCGGTCCACTTCGAACCCGCGTCCTTTTAGCACCGCCTCCACATCGCCTGAAGTCTCTTCGCCCGAGAGGTAAAGAAGGGGACCGCGGTTGGGTTCGAGTTCCTTCTGCACCCGCTCGGCGATCGCGGTTACCGTCCCGCCTGCCTCTACGACATTGGTGAATCCCGCCGCCAGGGCTGCCGAGCGCGATTGCGGGCCGACGGCATAACAAGTCCTGCCGGAAAGCCTGTCACGCGCAGGGTGCCTCGCCAAGGCGCGCGCGCCGTTTGCGCTCGTGAGAAGAACCGCCTGATAGGAGCGATTGGGAATTCTTTGGCCCTCCATGCGAATGTCGAGAAGCGGCGCAAGGCTGACGCGATGCCCCCGGATCTCCAGCTTCCGCTGCAGGTCCTCCGCGTCTGGCTGTGGTCGTGTCACGATGAGATGCATGGAATCTAGAGCACCAAGTGCCCGCCCTTTCGCTTGACTTCCCTTCCCGCATCTTTTCCTAGCCATACCGCGTCGTCGGTGGCGCCCTCGCGCTCGGCAGTGAAAACGCGGATTCCATCGGGGGTCAAGGTCTCTCCGCGAAATCGAATCCGGCCATTCTCCACATGCGCATGTCCCGCGATCGGTGTCTTGCACGAGCCCTCGAGCTCCTGAAGAAACGCTCGCTCGCAGGCCACGGCAATGGCGGATCTTTCATCGCCTATCGAGTGGACAAGCTCGGCCTGCACAATATCGTCGGCCCGGATTTCGACGCCGATGGCGCCCTGCGCCAGGGCCGGCAGCATCTCATCGATGCCGATGGCCGACGTGATCTCGTTCTGCAGGCCGAGCCGCTTGAGTCCAGCGCAGGCCAGCAGCGTCGCATCGACCTCGCCTGCCTTAAGCTTCTTGAGCCGCGTGTCCACGTTGCCGCGGAAGCCAGTAAAGGTGAGATCGGTTCTTCGCCTCTTTACCTGCGCGATGCGCCTGACCGAAGAAGAGCCGATGAGCGCCTTGCTTGGCAGTTCGGCGATTGAACCCGCCACGGGTGAGAGAAAGGCATCCCGCGGGTCTTCCCTGGGCAGGATGCCGGCGATGATCAGTCCCTCCGGGACATGCGCCGGCAGATCCTTCATCGAATGAACCGCCATGTCGATGGCCCCGCTGAGCAGCGCATCCTCGATTTCCTTCGTAAACAATCCCTTGCCGCCGATTTCGCTCAGATTGCGATCCTTGATCCGGTCTCCCGTTGTCACGATGGTGACGATATCGATCGCCACAGGATCGAGCCCATGCGCCGCGACGAGCTTTGCCTTCACCTCCTGCGCCTGAATGATGGCGAGCCTTGAGCCTCGGCTGCCGATGCGGATCTTTGAAATTTGCATGGGGAAAGTCGAGATGTTAGGACCCGATACGCCATTATAGTCGGGCCTGAATAGCCATACACACGATAGATTGCCACATGACTCTGCATTTGGCTGTTCTTGGCATTGAGACATCCTGTGACGAAACCGCGGCGGCCATCGTCCTCAGACCGCCCGAGGGGCCGGGCCGGATCTTGTCGAATCATGTGCTTTCTCAGCTTGCCGAGCATCGTGCCTTTGGCGGCGTGGTGCCGGAGATCGCTGCTCGCGCTCACATCGCCCATCTTGATCAGCTCATCGCTCGCGCGCTTGAGGATGCAGGCTGCGCCTGGCATGACCTTCACGGCGTCGCCGCCACGGCCGGGCCTGGGCTTCTCGGCGGGCTCTTGGTCGGCCTGACCACCGCCAAGGCGATAGCCCTTGCGCGGAACTTGCCCCTCCTCGCTGTCAATCATCTGGAGGGTCATGCGCTGACGCCCGGCCTGACCGATGGCTTGCGCCCCCCCTATCTCCTGCTGCTTATATCGGGCGGCCACACGCAGCTCCTCGCGGCGAACGGCGTTGGCCGCTATGACCGCTATGGCACGACCATCGACGATGCGCTGGGCGAGGCTTTCGACAAAGTGGCCAAGCTTTTGGGGCTTGGCTATCCAGGGGGAGCCCAGGTGGAGGAGCTGGCGCGACAGGGCCGGGGCGATCGCTTTCGATTTCCTCGCCCGCTCATGGGCCGCAGCGACTGCCACTTCTCGTTTTCAGGTCTCAAGACCGCCGTTCGCCAAGCCGTTGCGGACCTGCCGCGCCTTTCCTATGCCGACAAATGCGACCTCTGTGCGAGCTTCCAATCAGCGATTGCCGAAGTCCTGTTCGATCGCACGGCCAGGGCCATGGATCGTTTTATCACAAGCACGCCCGCTTCATCGCCGCGTGTCCTCGTCGTGGCGGGGGGCGTAGCCGCCAATCAGCGAATCAGAGACGGCCTTGGCGATTTGTGTCGACGCCGGGGTTTTGAGCTGAATATTCCGCCTCCCGCCCTCTGCACCGACAATGCCGCAATCATAGCTTGGGCCGGAGCGGAACGGCTGGCGCTCGGGATCAGCGACGACCTGGATTTTCCTGCCAGGGCGCGCTGGCCGCTGGATGCCGCTGCAGAGCGAGCACCCGGCGCCGGGATCAAGGCATGACATCGGCCCCGCGCTCCGTGGCTGTCATCGGCGCCGGCGCGTGGGGCACGGCACTCGCTGAAACCGCCGCCCGCCGCGGCCATCGCGTTCGCCTGTGGTCGAGGAGCCTTGACACCGCCAGCATGTTGAACCGCGAGCGCAGGCATCCTGCTCTGCCTCTGATCCTCCTCTCGTCCTCGGTGCTTGCCACGGCGAACCCCGCCGACCTCGCCGACAGCGACTTGATCATCCTTGCCACGCCCGCACAGTCGGCGCGGGCGACGCTGAAGCTCTTCTCTCATTGTTTGGACCGGCCTCTCATCATTGCTGCCAAGGGCATCGAGATTGCGACGGGAAAGTTCATTTCGGAGGTGGTTTGCGAGGTGAGCCCGAGGGCTGAGCCTTACGTGCTGTCAGGCCCGAGCTTTGCTGCCGATGTCATGATGAGCAAGCCCACGGCTGTGACTTTGGCCGGGCGACTCTTGGCCCCCGCCGGCGAGCTCGCCGCTCTTCTGAGCCTGCCGACTTTTCGCATCTATTCATCCGACGATCTGCTTGGAGTTCAGCTCGGCGGGGCTGTCAAGAACGTGCTGGCCATCGCCTGCGGCATTGCGGAAGGGAGGAATTTTGGCGACAGTGCCCGCGCGGCGCTGATCACGCGCGCCTTCAGCGAAATGCTTCGTTTCGGACACGCTCTTGGGGCGGAGCGCTTGACGCTGACGGGTCTGTCGGGCCTGGGTGACCTTGTCCTCACATGCTCCTCGCGCCAGTCGCGCAATTTCTCCTTTGGCATCGCCCTGGGACGGAACGAAGCGACCCCCGAAGGCCCAGGCGAGTCCACTGTCGAAGGAATTCCCACGTCTGCCGCTGTCATGACCATCGCTTCCGACCGAGGTCTCGACCTTCCGATTTGCCGTGCGGTCAAAATGGTGTTGGATGGCCGCCTCACGGTCGATGAGGCCATCGGCGAGCTTCTCGCTCGGCCCCTACGCCCGGAATTGGCACCGCTTTGAGGGAGGAACCATTGGCCTATTGGTTGTTGAAGACTGAGCCGGAAACCTGGTCCTGGGACCAGCAAAGAGCCCGAGGCAAGGCCGGCGAGGAATGGACCGGGGTTCGCAATTACCAGGCGCGCAGCAATTTGCGCGCGATGAAGAAGGGCGACTTGGGATTTTTCTATCACACGGGCTCCGCCAAGGAGATTGTCGGCGTTGTCGAAGTGTCCGCGCCTGCGCATTCCGACTCGACGGACAAGACAGGCGAGTGGATAAGCGTCGATTTGAAGGCGGTGCGCAGCCTGAAGACCCCCGTCTCCATGGCTGCGATCAAGGCCGAGCCGCGCCTGAAGAACATGGTGCTTGTCAGAAATTCGCGACTGTCGGTTCAGCCCGTCGCCCCTGAGGAGTGGCGCCTGATTTGCAAGATGGGCGGCATCGAACCATGAGCAATTGCCATGATCGCCCTCGCATTGCAGGATGATGTCTGTTGCATTTTTTGAGAGCGTGGGATTGCGCCACGCCTGGGAGGATTCGCGATGTCGGACAAGATGTACCCGGTGCCGGCACATTGGAGACGGCGGGCGCACATAAATGAGGTGACCTACCGCAAGATGTACGAGGATTCGGTTTCGAATCCGGAC
>DATBMX010000470.1:0-14308 GCA_036554625.1 Aestuariivirgaceae bacterium | reverse complement strand
AGGCCACTGCAATCGGCCGCCGTTCCACGAGCGATAATTAGCGACAATTCTTAATGTAACATAGGAGGCCGCGTCCAAATTGCCAAGTTCGCTGCATCCTCAATCAATTATGACGGGAAGGGGCCACCGGGAGAATCTCAGCCCGCGATTTTTCATCGCCTCGCGCCCGATAGCCGATTTGCGGCACCAGCGCCACTTTCCCGTTCTTTACCAAGGCTGGCAGCGCCTTGAAAACGAAGTCGGGCAGAGACTTGGGTCGCGCCACCTTCTTTCGGTTCTTGGCCTCGCCGAGCGGGACAACGGTCATCGGCCTGCCGCTCCCGCGCTCAAGCGTGATCCTGTAGCGCGCGTCCCAAAGCAGCGTCTCGCCGGGCTTGATCCTGATCGGCCTCGCAGACATGCGGCCGAACTCGCGCCCGACGATGAGGCTTGCGCCCCGCTTCTGCACGCGACACCCGCCGAGCGTGCGCGACCGCCCGCTTCCGGTCTCGGCAAGCCAGGCGCTCAAGGCCTCGACCTCGCTCAACCGGGGAGGCGGCGAAGCGCCTCCGATCCGGATCAGAAGACGCACCAAGAGGCGCAGGCGGATTTCGGCAGGCGCGGCTTCAAAGGCCGCGCGCGCGATGATCGCATGGCCTTCCGCATGATGCTCGACAGCCCTGCCCTCGAGTTCATCCGCCGCTCGCTCCAGCGCCTGCCGTGCCCTGCCGAGCCGCCGCGCCGTGAGGGCGAGGGACTGGGGTTTGAGCCCGAGTGCCGCAAGCTGCTCTCTTGCCTGCCGGAAACGGATTCGCTCGAAGGAGGGATCGGCGTTGGAGGGATCCTCGAAGAAGCTCGCCTTGCGGACGCTGAGATGGGCCCGAAGGGCCTCCCGCGTCGTCGCGAGCAGCGGCCGTAGCACTCTCGCCCCATAGACTGCGTGTTCTTCCTCCATTGCCGCAAGCCCGTCGACGCCGGCGCCGCGGGCGAGCCGCATGAGCAGCGTTTCCGCCTGGTCGTCGAGCGTATGCGCCGTGACCACCCCCTCAGCCCCGTGCTTTGCGCACCAGTCCGCCATGAGCCGGTAGCGCGCCTCCCTTGCGCGCGCCTGAAGACCCGACACCGCCTTGGGCGCGCGCCACGTCAGCACATGGGCCGCAAAGCCGAGGCTGCGCGCCCTGTCGCGCGTTGCGACTGCTTCGTCATGCGATTGCGGCCTGAGCCTGTGATCGACGCTGAGCACGGTGAATTTCACCGGTCCCTGCCATTGCGCGGCGAGGATCATGAGCGCCGTTGAATCGGAGCCTCCCGAAACGGCGAGCGCCAGGTGCCTGAATCTTCTGAGCGGCGAAAACAGCCTTTCAAGCCCGGCTGGACCGAACTCAGCAGCCGGCTTTCTCGGACTCATCTTGAGCCCTCTTGCGGGTTTCCCCCGCCTTGGGGAACTTGGTCTCGACCGTGGCGAAGGCTGCGCAGGCCTGTTCCTTCTGGCCGAGCTGCTTGAGCGACATCCCCAGCCTCAACAGACTGTCCGGGGCCTTTCTGTTATCCGGATATTTCTGAAAACCGCTGAGAAACGCCTGTGCGGCCGCCTTGTAGTTCGACTGCACATAATAGGTTTCACCGAGCCAGAATCCGGCGTTCCCGGCGAGTTCATGCTCGGGATGTTTCTGCACGAAGCTGCGGAAGCCCGCCTCCGCCTCGCCATAGCGCCGGCGCAGCAGGCTCTCATAGGAAAGCTCATAAAGCTTCTCCGGCGTGTCCGCCTGTGGCGGCGCGGCGCTGTCGAGCGATGCCGTCTCAACGCTTTCCGGCACGACCGGCTGGCCGGGATCGGCGGCGATGGCGCCGCCCTGCGCCGGATCGCCATCTTGCACAATCGTGTCGGGTGCCGCCGGCAAGGTGCCGAGCGGCTGGGGTCCAGGCGCCTGCTGCAGCCCGCCCACAATGTCTTCGCCGCTCGCGCTGCCCTGCTCGAGCGCGCCGGTCTGGTAGGCATAAAGGTCGTTGTCGGGCGCTTGCGAATCCGGTGCCGAAGGCGCCTCCACGATGACCTGGCCATCAAGCGGTTCCTCGCCGTCTGGCGCCGCAGGCACCGGCGTTTCCGACGTCTTCTGTTTCCCCCGGCCGCCCTGTTCGAGCCGCTGCATCTGCTCGTTGAGCTGCATCATCTGGATATTCAACTGCTCGATCTGCCCATAGAGCTGGCGCATCTGGTCTTCCATGACCGACATCCGCACCGCCAGCGACGGCTCCTCCTGCGCTGAGGCGCCTCCAGCCAGCAGCAGGAGGGACACGGCAGCGGCAATGGAGCGGAAAGCCTCGCGCGAGGCCCTGGGAAATCTCGTTCTCGTCACCGGTTTAAAGCCCCGTTTTGCCAATGGTCTACACCTCTTGCGGGCACCTTTTGCCACCGAAGATCGTGCCGGTCAAAGGGGGTGAAAATAGGGCTGGCGCCTGTTACTGCGTGACCGCGCCCGCGGTGACGACCGTCACCGCCCGCCGGTTCTGCGACCAGCACGACTCCGCATCGCACAGCGCCACCGGCCGCTCCTTGCCGAAGGCGATGGTGGTTACGCGGCTGGGCTCCACGCCCTGCGCCACGAGATATTCCCGCGTCACCGTCGCCCGGCGCGCCGACAAAGCAATGTTGTACTCGCGCGTGCCGCGTTCATCGGCATGTCCTTCGACCTGCACCGTCACATTGCTGTAACGCTTGAGCCATTCTGCCTGCTTCATCAGCGTATCCTGCGCCTCGGGCGTCAGTTCGCTCCTGTCGACGATGAAATAGATGCGATCGCCCACCACCGTCTGGAATTCCGCGACCGATCCGGGTGTCGCCGAGCCGCCGTCGGCGTCGAGCACCGGCGTGTTCTTCTTCGAGCAGCCGGCGATGGCGAGAAACGCTGCGCAAATGACGGCCAATCGGAATTCCCTAAGATAGCTCAGCATCATCCCACTCCTTCGATGCGCCGGCGTGAGCACCCACCCTGCCGGGGAACCGTGGCCCCTCCATTGAAGGGCCGTCTCGCGCGGGGCTCCTATCCCCGCAAAACAGGGCAATTGGATGGCGATTCGCAAGGGCGGCGAGTTGCCTCGCTGCCCGGGATGCACATCCCGCCGCGCCCGATCTACTTCAGCAGCGGCGACCAAGCCGGGTCGGAGGCGAAGCCAGGAGTCGAGACGCGCCGCTCGTTGCGCCCCGTCAGATCGACGGTATAGAGCCGCGGTCCCCCTGCCTCGCCGGGCGTGTCCCGGAAGAACATGAGCACCCGCCCGTTGGGCGCCCATGTCGGTCCCTCATTGTGGAAACCTTCGGTTAATATTCTCTCACCGGATCCGTCCGGACGCACGACCCCGATCGCGAAATTGCCGTTCACGAGCTTGGTGAAGGCGATGTAGTCGCCGCGCGGCGACCACACCGGCGTCGAATAGCGCCCCCTGCCGCGGCTGATGCGCTGTTGGCCTGACCCGTCGGCGTTCATCACATAGATTTGCTGGGTGCCGCCGCGGTCGGATTCGAACACCACCTGCGAACCATCCGGCGAATATGAAGGTGCAGTGTCGATCGCCGCCGTATTGGTCAGCTGCCGCGTCGTGCGGCTCCTCAGGTCGAGCACGAAGATGTTCGAATTGGGACCCGACTGCAGGCTCATGATCACCCTCTGCCCGTCGGGCGAGAAGCGCGGCGAGAAGGTCATGTTCGGGAACACGCCGACGATTTCGCGCTGCCGCGTTTCGATATTGTAGAGATAGACGCGCGGCGTCTCGCCGGCGAAGGACATGTAGGTGATCTCCTGCGTCGTCGGCGAGAAGCGCGGCGTCACCACCAGATCTTCGCCATTCGTCAGCGTCCGGAGATTTTCTCCGTCCTGGTCCATGATGGCGAGCTTCTTGACCCTTTGATCCTTGGGTCCCGACTCATCGACGAAGACGACGCGCGAATCGAAATAGCCGCCCTCGCCCGACAGCGCCATATAGATGGCGTCCGAAATCTTGTGCGCGATCCGCCGCCAGCTCTTGGGCGTCGCCACGAACTGGAGGCCGGTGATCTGCTGCTGCGCAAACACGTCCCACAGCCTGAACTCCGCCTTGAGCCGACCGTCGGAAAGCAGCGTCACTTGTCCCGTCACCAGGGCCTGCGCCTGGATGGTCCGCCAGTCGCTGAAGCGCGGCTCTCGCGAGAAATCGGCGATCTGCTCGATATAGGATTGGGGCGGCAGCGGCCGGAACAGCCCGGAGCCTTCGAGGTTCGTTGCGATCACCTGCGTGATGTCGGCGCCCGTCTGCGCCGCCTCCTCCGAGCCCGCCAGGAAGGTGGGCAGCGCGATGGGCATGGGTTCCACCTGCCCGCCCGTGATGTCGACCTGAAGCGCCGCGTGCGCCGATGGGCAGATTCCTGCTGCGCCCGTCATGACGAGCGCCAATCCCAGGAGGGAAAACAGTCTGATCATGCGTCGTCTGGCCTCCTGCACTCTCTAGCCTGAGAACATTTCCATCGGATCGAAATTGAAGATGATGTTGCGCCACGACTCATATTTGGCGATCGGCAGCCGGTCGAAGGGCTGGCAGCGCAGCACGGCCCGCACCGCGGAAGAGGCGGCAACGTCGAACAATGGGTGCATCGAGTGATTCACGACGGCAGGCTGGCCGAGCACGGCGCCCGACTGGTCGAGCTCGATCTGCACATGCACCTGCAAGCCATGCGCCTCCATCACGCCGACGGGTGGATTCCAGCATTCCCTCAGCCGCTGTCGCAGCCAATCGATCTCGTTCGCCGAGAGTCTGGCGTCCTCTCCCGATGCCATGTCGAACTCGCCCTGGTCGGGCGTGCCCGTGTCCTCGTCCATTTCGGAGGGCGACGCGCGCTCATCGTCGATCTTGTTGAGAAGTGCCGTCACTTTGTCGATGTCCAGTTCCTCGACCTGCTTCTTCTTGGGCTTTTCCGGCTTCGGCCTGGGCTTCGCCGTCGCTTCGGCTTTCTTGGTCTTCTCCTTGGGAAGCTTCTCGGTCTTCCTGATCAGCTCGTCCAGCGGCTCGAGTTCCGGTTTTTTCTCTGGCGCCTCGGCCTTTGGTTTGGGCTCGGATTGAGGCTCGAGCGCCGCCTTCTTCACCTCTGGAGCGGGCTTGGGCTCGGGCAGCTTCTCCTCGACCACCGGCTTGGGCGGCGCCGGCTTGGCGGTCTCCTTCTTTTCCGCCGCTTTCACCGTCGCCTTGCGCTGCGACAGATCCTCGATCGACACGATGTCGACCGGAATCGAGTCGAGATCCTCGACCTTGTATTTGTCGGGAGCAGGTAGCGCGATCATCGCCGCGAGAAGAATGGCGGCATGCACGGCGATCGAGATGGCGAGGCTGTAGCGCATTCTATTCCGTCTTGAGCGACGCCGTCACGCTGTCGGTGACGAGGCCGATCTTGCGAAACCCCGCCGCATTGAGGGCGCCCATCACCTGCATGACCTCGCCATAGCCGACCGATTTGTCGCCGCGCACGAAGATGCGCTCGTCATATCCGTTTTCGGCGATGGCCTCGAGCTTGGGCACGAGATCTTCGAGATCGACGGCGGTCTCCTGCAGGAACACATTTCCGTCGGCTCCGACCGTCACCGTGAGCGGTTCCGTGTCGCCCTGCATCGGCTTCGCCCGGGTTTCCGGCAGCTCGATCGGCACGCCCACCGTCAACAGCGGCGCCGCCACCATGAAGACGATGAGCAGCACGAGCATGACGTCCACGAAGGGCGTGACGTTGATTTCCGAATTGAGCCTACGGTAGGAGCGGCGGGCGCCCCGTCGCCCGCCTGCTTCCCCCGCTTCCGTAAGCGCTGTCCCCATGATTTTTCCCTCTCACGCCCGTTCATCGAGCTGCCGTGAAATAATGGCAGAAAATTCATCTGCGAAATTTTCAAATCTTGCGCCGATCCGCGCGATATCATTGGCGAATTTGTTGTAGAAAATTGTCGCCGGTATGGCAGCGAGCAGCCCCAGCGCGGTCGCGAAGAGCGCCTCCGCCAGGCCTGGGGCCACCACGGCGAGATTGGTGTTCTTCGACACTGCTATGGCCCGGAAGGAATTCATGATTCCCCACACCGTGCCGAACAGGCCGATGAAGGGCCCGGCCGAGCCGATGGTGGCGAGGAACAGGAGCCGCGATTCGAGTCGTGCGAGCTCCTTTTGCAGCTGCACGTCCATGACCTTCTCGATTCGCTTCTGCACGCCCTGGAAGCCGGCGCGGACGGCGCTTTCCTGGCTGCGCTTCCATTCGCGCATCGCCGCCATGAACAGCGTCGCCATGCCGACCGTGCCCTTGGGCCCCATCGTCAGATAGAGATCTTCCAGCGACTGCCCCGACCAGAATTGCTGCTCGAAGCGCTCGGTCGCCTTCTTGGCGCGCCCCACGGCGAAATATTTTTCGAGGATGATCGCCCAGCACCACACCGAGGCGAAGATGAGGCCCAGCATGACAATCTTGACGACGATATGGGCCTGCCAGAACAGGTGGATGAGACCGAAGTTCCCCTGCTCGGCGACCCCTTGAACCACGTCAACTTCCATTCACGCCTCTTCCTTCCACCCGCCGGTCAGGAGCCTAAGGGACTGCCGGCGGGGCGGCCGCCGCTCTTCCTCGGGAAAGGCGGGGGGATGAAAACAAACCAAAATTGTCGAAACTACGGCGAGACCTCCCCTCGTCCATCGTCTCTCAAGGAACCAGCTTAGAGTTAAGGATGGGTTTACGATTGGTCAGGGCTCAAGCGGGCCAGTGCTTTGATCATGCTTGCAGGTACGCGCATGGGCCGCCCCTGCCCGTTGACGAGCGCCACCGTCACCTGTGCCGTGAAGACCATCTCTTCACCGCGCCTTATCCGCTGCTCGAGTTCGAGCCGCGCTCCTGCGACGGCACTGAAGCGCGTTTCCACTTCGAGAAGATCGTCGATCCGCGCCGGCTTGAGGAAATCGCAGGCGAGCCGCCGCACCACGAAACCGTTCTCATCCATGACGTCGCGATGCCAAATACCGGAAAGCCTGAGCGCATCCGAGCGCGCCCTCTCGCAGAACTTGAGATAGTTGGCGTGATAAACAGCGCCGGAAAAATCCGTGTCCTCGTAATAGACTCGGACCGGCAGGATATGAGCTCGGCCCTCGATGCGGCCCGCGACATCGGGCCAGCGCTCAGGCCGCGTCGTCGTTCTCATCGAGCGGCAACATCCCTTGCGTGATCTCGGGCCGCTGCGGCACGGCAAGCCCCAGGTGGCGGAAGGCATGCGCGGTCAGAAGCCGTCCCCGCGGCGTTCGCTGCACGAAGCCCTGCTGGATGAGATAGGGCTCGATGATTTCCTCGATCGCGTCCCGCGCCTCCGACAGCGAGGCGGCAATCGTTTCGATGCCGACAGGCCCGCCGCCGAAGCTCGCTGCGATGCAGCTGAGATAACGGTGATCCAGCGCATCGAGCCCGCGCGAGTCGACTTCGAGATTCCTGAGCGCCAGATCCGCCGTCTTGAGATCGATGGTGGAGGCGCCGGCGACCGATGCGAAGTCGCGCACGCGCCTGAGCAGCCGGCCGGCGATCCGCGGCGTCCCGCGCGAGCGGCGCGCGATCTCGATCGCCCCATCGTCCGATATCCTGATGCCGAGCACGCGCGCCCCGCGGCCAACGATCTCCAGAAGCTCCGCCTCGCTGTAGAAATCGAGCCTGATCGGAATGCCGAAGCGGTCGCGCAGGGGCGTCGTCAGAAGGCCGGTGCGCGTCGTCGCGCCGATCAGAGTGAAGCGCGCGAGATCAATCCTGACCGACCGCGCCGCCGGCCCCTCGCCTATGATCAGGTCGAGCTGGAAATCTTCCATCGCCGGATAGAGAATCTCCTCGACCGCCGGATTGAGCCGATGCATCTCGTCGATGAACAGCACGTCACGCTCTTCGAGATTGGTGAGAAGCGCGGCAAGATCGCCGGCCTTGGAGATGACGGGCCCTGACGTCGCCCGGAAATTCACGCCGAGCTCGCGCGCCAGGATCTGCGCGAGCGTCGTCTTGCCCAGGCCAGGCGGCCCGGCAAAGAGAACGTGATCGAGCGCTTCATGGCGCTGCTTCGCGGCATCGATGAAAACCTTGAGATTGGACTTGGCGCGCGACTGGCCGATGAATTCGCTCAAACGCTGCGGCCTCAAGCTCGTGTCGAGATGATCCTCATCGCGCTTGTCTCTGTCGACCAGCCGCTCGTTCATCGCGCGAGCTCCTTGAGTGCCGTGCGAATGAGCCCCTCTGTCGTCGGCTCGCCTGGGGCGTGCTTCAGCGCCGCGCCCACGGCAAGCCCGGCCTGCGCCTGCCCATAGCCCAGATTGACGAGCGCCGACACCGCATCGGCGGCAGCCGACGGCTTCGGCGCTTCAAGCTCGCTTTGCAACCGCGCGATAAGGGGATCGGCAAGCGCGATCGCCGGCGCCTTGTCCTTGAGCTCGGCCACGATGCGCTCGGCCACCTTCTTTCCAACGCCTTGCGCCCGTTGAATCATGGCCTTGTCGCTGAGCGCCACGGCATTGGCAAGCTCCGCCGGCGACAATGCGGAGAGAACCGACAGGGCCACGCGTGCGCCGACGCCCTGCACCGTCTGCAAAAGCCTGAACCATTGGCGCTCCGCCTCGCTTGCAAACCCGATCAGGCGAATCGCTTCGGCGCTGACCAGCATCTCCGTGTGCACCTCTGAGAATTCCCCTTGCGGCGGCAGCGCCGCTAAGGACTTGGCCGAGCAGGAAACGTGGTAGCACACGCCCTGCACGTCGATCGTCACCCAGTCCGGCCCATAGGCCTCGATGCGCCCCTTGAGCTTGCCGATCATGGATGCTTGTCGGGCGCGATAATCTCGACGTCAGGAAAGAGCATGCGATAGCGTCGGGCATCGCGTGTCAGAATTCTGTACTTTCTCACCTGCGCGTGCGCGCCCACGAAAAAATCCGGCAACGTGCGCTCCCGCGTTCCGCCACTGCGGCGATATTTGATATGAGCCTTCCCCGCGGCGAATGCAGCTTCCCACGGCAGCGCTTCCTTCGCGATTCGCGTGCTAAGAATGAGCTCCTCGAAACTGCCTTGATCGACGAAGCGAATTGAAGCTTCTGCATAGATGATGGGATTGATGATCACATCGCCCTCGTCTGCGGCCATCTGCAATCTGCGTGACGACCATCCGCTCCAGGCGTGGTCGACACTCACAATGTCGAGAAGAACATTGGAATCAATGAGGGTTGACGTCATCGTACGGGCCGCGCGTCATGTCCATGATCTCGTCGGTCGTAAAATCCGTCAGCTGATATCTCCTTGCCGCTTCCCTGAGCAGCCTCACCATGCGCGCACCGCGGCTTTCGCCTTCGCAATTCTTGTCATCTTTCATCTGAACAAGCCTTACCTCACCATCCTGCAGTATAAAATCGACCTCACTTCCCGGGTTGATTCCCAAGAAAGTGCGAATTCGCTTCGGAATCGTCACCTGTCCCTTTTCCGTCACGCGCATAGTAATACCTTATAGGTATTACCTAATCGAATTGCGAGAACAAGTCAAGAACATTCACCCCCGCAACCGCAGCCAGCTCGCGCGGTGATGGGCATGGCAGATGGCGATGGCCAGCGCATCCGCCGCATCGGGCGAGGCGGGACGCGCTTTCGGCAGGAGCACCTTCACCATGTGCCTGATCTGCTCCTTCTCCGCATGGCCTACCCCGACCACGCTCTTCTTGATCTTGTTCGGCGCATATTCGGCGAGCGGAATCCCGGCCGCCGCGGGCGCCAATATGGCGACTCCCCGCGCCTGCCCGAGCTTTAAGGTCGCCCGCGCGTCCTTGCTGACGAAAGTCTCCTCGATCGCCGCCTCCGCTGGCCTGAATTCCTCGATCACTTTCGTGAGCGCCGCATGGATGGCGAGCAGCCGCAGGGCGAGCGGCAGGTCAGGGTCGGCCTCGACCATGCCGTCGGCGACATGCGTCAGCATGTTGCCCGAAGTTTCGATGACGCCCCATCCCGCATGTCTGAGGCCAGGATCGAGGCCGATGATTCTTATCGCTTGGCTTGCCATGGCCCGCGCCTATCATTCTCCTTGGCCGAGCGGAAGGATATTGAGCGATGCGCAAGCCCCAGTCCATGCGGGCGTTGGAAGATTTGGGCCGCGTGCGCTTGAGCGGCAACTTCTACATGCGCGACTTTCTCTTTTCCGAAATCGCGAATTTCTACGGGATTCCCAACCTGCCCTCCGACCCCGATGCCGCCATCTATGTCGGCCGGCGCCTGTGCGAGGAGCTGCTCGAGCCTCTCCAGGCGACCTTTGGCAGGCTCGCGCTGCGCTCAGGCTACCGTGCGCCGGAGGTCACCGATTTTGGCAACAAGCGCGGCGAGTGCGGCTCGGTTGCCACCAACGCCGCCTATCACATCTGGGACATGCCGGATCCAAATGGCAAGCGGGGCGCCGCCGCCTGTCTCGTCGTTCCCTGGTTTGCCGATCGCTATGAGCAAGGCGAGGACTGGCGCCGCCTTGCCTGGTGGATTCACGATCACCTCCCCTATGCGCATCTCGAATTCTACCCGAAGCTCTGCGCCTTCAACATCCAGTGGCATGAGGCGCCTGCGCGCCGCATCGACAGTTTCATCGATCCCAAGGGATGCTTGACGAAGCCGGGCGCTCCCGACCATTCCGGCGACCACGCCGGCTGGTATGAAGACTTCCCCACATTTCGCCCCCCGCAATGACTTTGTCGCCTTCACCGCGCCTTTATCTTCCTCCCGCTTGCGGGAGAGAGTGGAGTGGGGCATGGACCCTGTCGCATTCTCCTCGCCTGCGATAGAGTTGAATCCAGGATAGTGCAGATATGGAGCGCAGACTTGCAGCCATCCTCGCTGCCGACGTCGTCGGCTATTCCTCGCTCATGGAGCGCGATGAGGAGGGAACCTACGCGGCTTTCAGGGAACGTCTGCGAACCCTGATCGAGCCCGCGCTCCAGGCCCATGGCGGCCACATCGTCAAGCGCACGGGCGATGGTCTACTGGCGGAGCTGTCGAGCATCGTCGATGCCGTGAAATGCGCCGTCGAGATCCAGCGCCGCAATGAGGATCAGAATCTCGCCTTGACCGGCGACCGCCGCATCCGCTTGCGCCTTGGCATCAACATCGGCGATGTCATCATCGAGGATGGCGACATCTACGGCAATGGCGTCAACATCGCCGCTCGCCTGGAAAGCTTGGCGCCGCCTGGCGGCATTTACATTTCCGGCGCCGCCGTCGCGCAGGCGCAGGAGCGCTCAGGCATCAGCTTTCGCTATCTCGGCCATCAGCAGCTGCGCAACATCTCCGAGCCCGTCGCGGTTTACGAGGTTGACCAGGAGCGGGCGGGCGATGCGTCTCTTTCCGCAATTGTGGCCTTGCCGCAGGCGGGCGAGCGTCCCTCGGTCGCCATACTTCCTTTCAAGAATCTCGGCAGCAAGCGGAAGGCCGATTATTTCAGCGATGGCATCACCCGCGACCTCATCACCGAGCTGTCGCGTTTTCGCTCCCTCTTCGTCATCGCGGCTGAATCCTCCTTTCGCTTCCGCGGAGCGCAGAAGAACCGTCGCGCCATCGGGCGTGAGCTCGGCGTCCGCTATCTGGGCGACGGCACCGTTCAGCGCGTCGGTCGAAAGTTGCGTGTCACCGCCGAATTGGTCGACGCTCACACTGGTGTCGAAGTATGGGCCGACCGCTACAGCCATGATGCGCGCGATCCCGCCGGCATGCAGGATTGGCTGGCGCAAAATCTCGCAAGCCGCCTGCACAGCAGCCTGCAGTTCGCTGAACTGGATTTGATCAAGCGCAAGCCGCCGTCGGGTCTCAAGTCCTATGATCTCTGGCTGCAGGGCACCGATTGCCACGAGAGCAATGATCCTGACGGCTATGCCAGGGCGCGCGTGCTCTACAAGCGCGCCATCGAGGCAGATCAGGGCTTCGCCCGCGCCTATGCCAGTCTGGCCGAGCTCGTCTATATGGAATCCGTCCTCTCCAATTGGGGCCGCGAGGACAAGGACGACGTCGCCGAGGCGGAATCCTATGCCAAGACCGCCCTCGCCCTTGATTATCAGGAAGCCAACGCCCATGCCGTCACCGCCTGGGTGCACATGGTTCGTCGCGAATTCTTGAAGGCGGCGCGGCATTGGGAGCTTGCCGCCGCTCTCAACCCCAATGACGCCGACATCATGATGTGGCGCGCTTCCGCGCTGGCTTTCCTCGGTCAGCCGGAAAAGGGCATCGAGGCCGCCCAGCTCGCCATGCGCCTCAACCCTCTCCATCCCGATTGGTACCTGAATGATTATGCCGTGGTTCTGTTCTTTGCCCACCGTTACGAGGAGATGCTGTCGGTTTTTGAAGTAATCCCGGAGTTGTTTCCCCACACGCCGGGCTGGCGCGCCGCAGCTTACGCCCATCTGGGCCGCATGGCCGAGGCGCGCGACAGGGCGGTGCGGTTTGAGCGCAACATCGCCGCCATCTGGAGCGGGTCTCCGAACGCCACCGCCAAAGACTATGGCCGCTGGTTGATGCGCTGCATTCCCCTGGCTCGCCCGCGCGAGCAGGAGACGATGCGCGAAGGACTTCGCAAGTCGGGGCTTCTGGATTGACGGCGATCAATCGCCGGAGTCGTCGGGGTGCTCCTCGATAGTATCGATGTCACCGTCGTCGTCCGCCCTTTCATTGAGGCCGGCATGTCTGAGATTGATTCGATAATGATCGAAATAAGCTGCCCGCCAGTCCTCGACGGCTTCTCTGGAGCGCTTGGCAAGATCGCCCGCGAGAGGCTTGGTTGGGAATCGTCCGCGCAGTTCCTTCCTGAAGCTCCAGCTGGAGTTGCTGCTCGGCGAGGCAGCAGACCTGAACTGACCCATCGCCTCTTCTGCCCTCTGTTGGTCGCGACGCTCCCCGCTCAGGCGGAACATGGCTCCGTAATTGGCGGCAATAAGAAGATAACAGTCACGTTTCTCCTGGGGGGAAAGACCGGGGATGTTGGCGATCATCAAATTGTTGGATTGAAAATAGTCGTTGCGGTCCTCTTGCTTTTCAGAACCTGCCGCGAGGCCGAACCTCCGGATCTTGCTGAAGGCTTCCTGATGCATGGCGAAGGCCTTCACCCAATTGTGCCACGACAAGCGGCGCACGGCGGGAATTTCCTCATTTATGCGCTCAATCGCCGCCTCGGGAAAACCCGCATAGACCTCGAACTCGGCAAAGGCGGCTTGGATATCGTAGAATTCCGCCAGGTCCGTCTTCGGCTTCCGCCGCGTCGCTTTCCTGAACCTGTTGCGCGCCTTGTTGAAACGGCCGGCATAGAACATCGCTCTGGCGGTGCGGCCCTGGTATTTCCATCGCGGCTCATCCTCGAGATCATCGCCTGGATCCTTGGCCAGATCCCAAATCTCCTCGAGGAACCTGATCCGTTTTGCGTCAGGATCGTTCGTATCCTGATTGATCCACCGTTTCACACGGTCGGTGACATCGAGCGCATTGAGCACAAGCCGATGCGCTGCAATGACTTTTCGCATCTGCCGGATTCGCCTTCTGTCGCCAGAAAGCAGATTGGCGTAGATCGCCTTGTATTCTCTCGCGACGGAACCACCGAATTTCTTAGCCGCCATGGACAATCTCCCCAATGCCGGCACACCGGCGCCCCCGTGCTGCAAAACTCATGCTTTATCACGAAGGTGACGCAGCGACAAATTTACGCTGTCCTCAACCCTAATTCCGCAATTTTTCGCTATATTCCGGCGAAAGCCGGAATCGCTTGGAGTCCCCCCAGCGAGGAGCTCAAGCAGCCGTGAGCTTGCTTAAGATCTCGTTCGACACTTCGAAATTGGAATAGACGTTCTGCACGTCGTCCTCCTCATCGAGGCTCGTCATCAGCTTGATGAGGAGCTCGGCCCTTTCCTGGTCGACGGGCGTCGTCATCCGAGGCTTCCACACGACTTTCGATGCCGAGGGCTCGCCGAGCCTTTGCGCAAGCCTCGCCGAAACATCGCTCAAATCCTCGGGCGCGCAATAGATGGCATGTCCCTCCCCGTCCGACACGACGTCCTCGGCGCCGGCCTCGAGCGCGGCTTCTAGCACTTCGTCCGGCGAGCCTGCTTCGCGCTTGAACGCAATCTCGCCCATCCTGTTGAACATGAAGGCCACCGACCCCGTCTCCGCGAGATTGCCGCCATATTTGGTGAACAGCGAGCGCACCACTCCGGCAGTTCTGTTGCGGTTGTCAGTCAGGGCCTCGACGATGACAGCGATCCCGCCTGGCCCATAGCCCTCATAGCGAATGGCCTCGAAATTATCGGCATCGCCCCCTTC
>DATBMX010000372.1:0-2764 GCA_036554625.1 Aestuariivirgaceae bacterium | reverse complement strand
GATATAGGCGTTGCCGGCAAAAATGCTGTTGATGTTGGTGTTGGACAAAAACCGCGGATTGAAGGCGCCGACAGCGATGAACAATGTGGCGATCGCCGCGCAAACAACGATTTCCTGTCCATAATCGGAAAGAAATCGGCGAAGCCTGATGCCGCGCAAGGGATAGCTTGCCGCTGCCGTACTCAAGCAGCCTCCCTCGCTGACCGCATGTGCGTCATCGCCGCGCCCACTGCTTCTGCCGAGGCCTCGCCTTCCCCGAAGCTCGCCGCGATTCGCCCCCCGTTCATCACCAGAACCCGGTCGCTCATGCCCAGCACTTCCGGCAGTTCGCTCGAGATCATGAGAATGGCCATGCCATCCGCGGCAAGCTTGCGCATGAGCTGATGGATCTCGGCCTTCGCACCGACGTCGATTCCCCGCGTCGGCTCATCCATGATGAGGATTTTGGGCTCGGTCGACAGCCATTTCCCCAGCACCACCTTCTGCTGATTGCCCCCGGAAAGCTCGCGTACCAGCTGGTTGGGCCCGCGTGCGCGGATACCAAAACGCTTGATGGCCTCGCGCGCCTCCTTGATGACCTTGCGAATGTCGATGAAAATACCCCGCACAAGCCGCCGCAGATTGGGGAGGGCGACATTCTCCGCAATCGTCTGGCTTCGGATTAGCCCTTGCTGCCCCCTATCCTCGGGGATGTAGGCGATACCAAGCTCACGCGCTCTTTCCGGACTGTCGATTCTTGCGGCGCGCCCATTGAGAAGGATTGTGCCCGATGTCGCTGGAGTGATTCCGAAGATCGTGAGTGCAAGCTCGGTTCGTCCCGAGCCGACGAGACCGGCGATTCCGAGAATCTCGCCCGACTTGAGTTCGAGAGATACATCCTTGACTGCCGTGCGTTGGAAGACGCGGCGCAGCTCCAGAACGGTTTCGCCGCTCACCCCCTCTTTTGCGGGGTAGAGCCGCTCGATGGCCCGTCCGACCATCATGCTGACGAGCTTCGCCTCGTCCACCTCTCTGATGTCCTTCGTGCCGACATGGGCCCCGTCGCGCAGCACCGTCACGCGGTCGGCAAGCGCAAAGATCTCCGCAAGACGATGGCTCACATACACAATGGCCACGCCTCGCGACCTCAGCCTGAGGACAATGTCCATGAGCCGCTGCACGTCGGATTCCGCCAGCGCCGCGGTCGGCTCATCCATGATAAGAACGCGGGCTTTTTGCGACAGGGCCCGCGCAATCTCGACTCGCTGGCGGTTGGCCACGGAGAGCTTGCCGACTCTTGCGTCGACATCAAGTTCCGGACTGTCGAGAGAATCGAGGAGTTCGCGCGCCCGCTTTCGCATGGCTGGCCAGTCGAGCGTCCCCCATTGCGTCTTGGGCGCCTGTCCGAGGAAGATGTTTTCTGCGACCGTCAGCTCGGGAAAGAGCAACAATTCCTGGTGGACCGTTGCGATGCCGGCCGCATGGGCGTCTCGCGGCGTGGCGAATTTGGTTTGCCGGCCTTCCACTGCGATCTCGCCCTCGTCGGCTTGGTAGAGGCCCGCCATGATTTTGATCAGCGTCGATTTGCCGGCGCCATTTTCGCCAAGAAGCGCATGCACCTCGCCTGCGCGCACATCGAAGCTCACATCTTTCAAGACTTTGAGCCCGGCAAAAGACTTGGAGATATGCGAAAGGGAAACAGCCGGTGGCATTTCGCCGTCCGCCATTATTGCCTTCCTCCTCACGCCTTCACGATGAAAAGCGAGTGTAGCTGACGTTGCACGCTGCGCAATATGTGTTGGCTTGTCTACGGCATCCGATAAAATTTCCTCTCCTAAATGAGGATTGAATTGGCGATGATGAGCGATGAGCCTCCTCGCGGCATTGCCGTCGTTGACGCGGGAGCGACAAACACGAAAATTGCTTTGTTCTCGCCACAGGGCCAACCGCTCGCCGAGCGAAAGGCGCCGAGCCGCCAGCGAGAGGGCCCGCCTTACCGGCACATCGATCCTATGGCCGTCGCCGATTTTTGCTCGGAAGCTCTGCCTGAGCTCGACCGGATCTCTCCAATCGACGTGATCGTCCCCTGCGCCCATGGCGCGGCGCTTGCACTTCTGGCTCACGACGGCGCGCTTGCTCTCCCCATCATGCATTATACATCCGAGCCGCCACGGCATATCGTGGAAGAGTATCGCCGCATCGAACCGCCCTTTTCCGAGGTCTTCTGCTCGCTTCTGCCCATGGCATTGACGCACGGACTGCAGCTCTACTGGCAGGAAAGGGGGCTCGCTGCAGATTTTTCCCGAACCGCGACCATTCTCACATGGATTCAGTACGTCGGCTATCTCTTGGGCAGCAGGCCGGTCAGCGAAATTTCGAGCCTCTCCTGCCAATCGCAGATCATGGCTGTGCTCGACAATCGATTCTCCTCTCTCGCCCGCATGCGCGGCTGGGACAGGCTTTTTCCCCCCATGGTCAAAGCCTGGGAAACCGCTGGCGCGCTAGAGCCACGATTCAGAGGAGAGAGCTTTCGCGGCGAAGGTAAACTGCTCGCCGGCGTTCACGATTCAAACGCCAATTATCTTCGCTATCTCGCCGCCGGCCTGACCTCTTTCACGCTGCTCTCCTCCGGCACATGGATCATCGGCTTCAATAATTCCACCTCCCTTGCGAGTTTGCCCAAGGAGCAGGACACTGCCAGCAACACCGATGTCTTCGGCCGGCCCGTCGCGAGCTGCAGGTTTTATGGCGGCCGCGAATTGGAAGTCCTGTCGCAAGGCGCACC
>DATBMX010000211.1:0-3223 GCA_036554625.1 Aestuariivirgaceae bacterium | reverse complement strand
CTTGACTACGCCGCCCTTCACATAGGTGAATTCGTCCTCGCCGCGACATTTGCCGGTGACGATGCCCGGCTCGATGCACTTGTCGGTGTGCCTCGTGACCGCATGGTTGATGGCGATGTTCAATCCGGTCGGCAGGTGCATGACCGCGAAACTGCCGCCAATTCCCGTATCCTCCGTGGGCTCTTCCGCGTCATGTTCCTCGGTGGTGTTCCTGAAGATTCCGAACCCGGCCCTCACGAGGAAATCGCCCCACCGTCGGAAGTACTTGATGCCGAAGTCGGTCAGCAGCCCGTTGACGTGCTCCTCGACCAGCAATGGTGACTTGGTGAACAGCAGCACCTCCATGGGCTGGCCGACGGCGACGGCGGCCTCGAACCCCATGAATTTCGGAGTGACGTATTTGACGAATTTGCCGCTGTCGCCGACATCCGGGCCGGCGAAAAAGTCGCCCCAGCGGAGAGGCGTCAAACCAATGCCGGCGGTGCGCAGAAAGAAAGAGTCGTTCCAATTGCTGACTTCGGCATCGGCAACGAAGTTCGAATAGGCCAGATTGAGGTCCGTCGTTCCGTCGCTGGCGGAATCTCCCAAGCCCACGATGAGCTTGCCGAACCTGTCGTGGCCGAGCTCGAATAGACTGTCCTTGAGCTCGACGACCGTGCCGTCGCCGTCTCGGTCGAACTGGTCGACGAAATCGGACCGTGCGTACATGGCATCGAGGCCGAACTTGATTGTGCCGGTCCAGCCGTTGGCAATGGGGAATTTGTACTCCGCCTCGGCGCCGCTGTTGTCATTGGAATTGTCGACGAACCGAACTCCGCGTTGGCGCTGATTGCCGAAGCCGAGCTCGGGCGCCGGTGGCCCGGCAAAAGAACCCCCTCCGGCGTCTCCCCACAGGAGCATGGCCCGGTTGGTCTTCGCCTTGAAGGTCCAGCCCAGATCGTCCTCACCCCCCTCCCCCTCGCCCTCGCCATTTTCTCCGGGCTTCTTTTTCTCGTCCTCTTTCCCATCCTCTTCGCCGTCGTCCTCTTGCGCCTGCGCTTTCTGAGTCATCACCATGGGCTCGAAGACGCTCACGCCCGCCAGCGCCATACCGGCCGCGAGCACCAAGCCCCTGATCAAGCTGCCGTCAATCGAGATCACGACCCCGCCCCCCGAACAGATCCGCCCCGTTTGTGATGCTGCACAGAACGCACGAACCAATCGGTATGCTGCACAGTCCCGTCACTAGGAATGCATGAAAAGGTCACTGTCGCAATAACGCACCCGCCGAGCCGGGTGCGGATGTGCCGCCGTTTTCTGTCGTTTGCGCTAGGAAAGAAGAAGAGGCTCGTCAAACGCTTAGCGACGGAATCTGCGGTGTTTTGGCAATGTGCTGTTTGGACAACACTCAAGAGTAATGTAGTTTTTCCTGGATGGTTAATGAGTGCGCTCGCCCGATCATGTCTCTCATCGATACCAAACCCCAGCGCGAAGGCTAAGTCGAAGCCTGCGGACAAGGTGTTGCACTTCTGCCAGCGAGCGAAGCGGCCAGCGAGACCGGCAGTCACACTTCTTCGTCGTCGATTTCCTGTGTGTCGCAGGACTGTGGCGTTCGAGGCCCAAATGCCTTGTTGCCGTCACGGAAAGGGTAAGATTGGCATTAACCTGACTGAAAGGTAAGTTTCACTGGCACGACATTCTGGATTATGTCTATTCTGTGCTGAAAGTACGGAGAGGGTATGGCAATGCTGCGATGGCTCATCGGGTTCAGCCTGCAATATCGTTCGTTGATACTAGCTGGCGCTGCGGCGCTCATTTTTTTCGGCATTTACCGGCTTCGTGACGCGCCGGTCGACGTCCTTCCGGAGTTCTCGGCGCCGATCATTCGGGTTCAGACCGAAGCCCTCGGACTTTCCGCCGCTGAAGTGGAAGATCTTGTAACCCTCAATATCGAGGAAATGTTCGCCGGCGTGGCCTGGCTCAAGACGATGCGATCGAAGTCGATGACTGGGCTTTCGGAGATCGTCCTCATCTTCGAGCCGGGCACCGACATCATGCGCGCGCGACAGATGGTGCAGGAACGCCTCAATCTGGCGCATGCGCTGCCCAACGTTTCGAAACCGCCGGTGATGCTGCAGCCGCTTTCGACCACCAGTCGGGCGATGATCATCGGGCTTTCCGCCAAGGACGTGTCCCTGGTCGATGCGTCGGTGCTCACCAGGTGGACGATCACGCCCAAGTTGTTGGGCGTGCCGGGCGTGGCCAATGTCGCGACATGGGGGATGCGTTCGCGTCAGCTGCAGGTGCAGGTCAATTCGGAACGTCTGAAAGACAAAGGCGTGAGCCTCAAGCAGATCGTCAAGAGCGCGGGCGACGCCATGTGGGTGTCGCCGTTGACCTACCTGGAGTCGTCGACCTTGGGTGCCGGCGGATGGATCGATACAGCCAATCAAAGGCTGGGGATTCAACACGTCCAACCCATTACCTCGGCAAAGGAGCTGGCCAAGGTCGTGGTCGCGGACACGGCGCTACGCCTCGAGGATGTCGCGCAGGTGGTCGAGGAGCATCCGCCGCTCATCGGCGACGCCATCATCGACAACAAGCCGGCCCTGTTGCTCGTGATCGAGAAGTTCCCGGACGCCAATGCCGTGGAGGTCGTGCGGGGTGTCACTGCCGCACTCGACGAGCTGCGGCACGGCCTGCCCGGTATCGAGATCGATACGTCCATTTTCCGAGCAACGAGCTTCATCGACTTGTCGATCCAAAATCTCACCGGGGCGCTCCTCATCGGCGCAGGTCTGATGATCCTCGTTCTCTTTGCCTGGTATCTCAGCTTGCGTGCCGTGGTGATCAGCGTCGTGGCGATCCTGCTGTCGCTGGTGGCGGCAGCGCTCGTGCTCTATCTGCGCGGGATCACCATGAACGTGATGATCCTCGCCGGCTTCGCGATCGCGCTCGCCGCCGTCATCGACGACGCCGTCATCGACACCGAGAACATCATGCGGCGATTGCGCCGGCAGCGCAGTGAAGCCAGCGGCAGATCCACGGCGGCGATCATTTTCGACGCGTGCATCGAGACCCGCAGCGCCATGATCTACGCGACGCTGATTCTCCTGCTCGCCGTGATGCCGGTGTTCCTGATGGGCGGGCCGCTGGGAGCGTTCTTGAGCCCACTGGCGGGCTCCTATGTGCTTGCGCTCCTGGTCTCCATGGCGGTCGCCACGATCGTCACCCCGGCGCTCGC
>DATBMX010000154.1:0-7148 GCA_036554625.1 Aestuariivirgaceae bacterium | reverse complement strand
GCGGCTCCGGCAAGAAGTTCAAGCACTGCCACGGCGCCTATGTGTAGCCTGCGCTGTCTAGGCAAGCCTGCTAGGGCCAGCCGGTGATGAGCCGCGGCGCCTTGGGATCGCTGCTTGCCGTCCTGAACGAGTCGGGCACCGCTTGCGGATCGTTGAAGAAGACATAGCGTTTGTTCTTCACTCCCACGATGGGAGGCCGCTTGCTCTTCTCGAATGCGTCATAGCCCTCGCGCAGATTCTGCCAGAAAGAATCCCATTTGTGCCCCGCCCGGAACGTCATGGCCTCCTGCGTCATCCGGAACGGAAAGGCATGGACCGGAAACTCCCTTTGTCCCTGGGTGAAGGCTTCTCGCGCCAGAATATACAGCTCCTGAATGGCCTCGTCCGTGATGGCATAGCACCCTGATGAGCGGCAGCCTCCGTGCACCATCAAATAGGAGCCCGTGTAGCCGTGGGCCTGGTCATAGGCATTGGGAAAGCCGATGTTGAACGACAGATAATGCTCCGAGTTCGGGTTCATCTGCCGTGCCGTCACGATATAGAAGCCTTCCGGCGCCTGCTTGTCTCCCTCCCGCAACTTGGGTCCGACATCGCCTGACCAGTTGCAGATGGGATAGGTTCGGAAAAGGGCATAGTCTCCGGACGCTTGCTGCATCCAAACTTCCATTTCCGCTTCCAGCTTGAGAATGCGGATATAAAGGGGAGCACCGAGGCTTAGGCCCTTCTGCTGAAGCTCCGCCTTAATTTCTTCGGGCACAGGCGCATAGGCCTTTGAAGACGAAAAAAGGCAGCCGCCCAGCGCAACAACGATGAAAGCTGCGATCAGCGCACGTCCGGCGATGCCTTTTGAGAAACCAATCAAACCCCAGCTCCCCTGCGTTCCAATCAAGCGCTCGCCTCTGGATCCGACCTTGAGTTGCCTCGCAATAACGGCGGCTTTTTGGCAGGCTATAGATGTTTTCCGATTGCCAGAAATTTGTCGCGCCGGTGTTGCTTGATCTCCGCAGGTCCCATATTGGCCAACCCCTCTAGCGCGCGGCCCAGCGCCTCGCCCGTAGCCTCGATGGCCGCGTCGCGGGACCGGTGCGCCCCCCCTATCGGTTCCTTGATGATCTCGTCGATGATCTCGAGCTCCTTGAGATCCTGGGCGGTGATCTTCATCGCCATGGCTGCATCCTTTGCCCGCTGGCTGTCGCGCCAGAGGATGGAGGCAGCGCCTTCGGGCGAGATGACGCTGTAGATCGCATGCTCCAGCATGAGCACCTTGTTGGCAGTGGCAAGAGCCACCGCGCCCCCCGAGCCGCCCTCGCCGATGATCACCGCCACGATTGGAACCTCGACGGACAGGCAGCAGTCGGTCGAGCGCGCTATGGCCTCGGCTTGACCCCGCTCCTCCGCGCCAATGCCTGGATAGGCGCCTGGCGTGTCGATGAAGGTGACGATCGGCAGCTGGAAGCGGTCCGCCATTCTCATGAGGCGTACGGCTTTTCGATAGCCCTCGGGCCGCGCCATCCCGAAATTGTGCTTGATGCGCGATTGGGTATCGAAGCCCTTCTCCTGACCCACAACCATGACCGGATCGCCTTGAAAACGCGCCGGTCCGCCGATGATGGCCTGATCCTCCCCGAAGGCGCGATCACCGGAAAGGCCGGTGAAGTCGGTGAACAGATTCTTTACATAATCCAGACTGTGCGGCCGCTCGGGATGCCGGGCGACTTGCGCTTTTTGCCATGGCGATAGGCTTGCATACAGGTCGGCGAGGCTCTTGGCGGCTTTCTTTTCCAGCTGACGCACTTCCTCCGAGATCGACATGGTCTGGTCTTGCGCCGCCAGGGCTCTGAGTTCGGCGATCTTGCCTTCGAATTCGGCAACGCTGGTCTCAAAATCGAGATATGTCGGCATAATTGGGGCGGAAAGTCTGTGAGATGATGGGCCGTGAAACTGACCCACGCCCTACCATCTGTCAACCTGCCGGCAGGGCGCCTCTTCAGCTCTTGCTCATCGGGTGGTGGGTCGCGACGATGCGCTTGAGCCGTTCCGACAGCACATGCGTATAGATCTGCGTGGTGGAGATATCGGCGTGGCCGAGCATCTGCTGCACGGCTCTCAGATCGGCTCCACCCGCGACAAGATGGCTTGCGAAGGCGTGCCTGAGCACGTGCGGCGACACCTTGGCGGGCGAAAGCCCTGCTGCCGCTGCGAGCGCCTTCAGTTCCTGGCCAAGATGCTGCCGCGTCAGGTGGCCCGCACGCGCATGCGACGCGAAGAGAAGGCCTTCGCTGGCGGCCTGCTCCGTCTGCTCGCGCAGGGAAAGGAACTCGTGCAGGGCTGACTGTGCGGACTGGTTGAGGGGCACGAGCCTTTCTCGACCTCCCTTGCCCTTGACCAGCAGGAACTGTTCCTTGCTCTTCGCCGCCACCACCGGCAGCGCCAGGATTTCTGAGACGCGCATGCCCGTTGCATAAAGGACCTCGATCAGACAATAGAGACGGGCGGCCTTGAGCTTCCTTTCACCTGTTGATTTTTCGACTGCCTCCTTGGCGGTCGCTATCAACCGGTCCACCTCCTCGACGCTCATGATTTTTGGCAGCGGCCGCCCGAGACGCGGCGCTTCCACGATCGATGTAGGATTGTGCTCTGCCATTCCCTCGGCTAGGAGAAACCGGTGAAACTGCTTGACCGCCGATAGTTTGCGAGCAGCCGATGTTTTTGCGAGTTGCCGCCTGGCAAGCTCGGCCAGAAAGCTCCGCACCATGTCGCTGTCTGCCTGCCTGGCGCTCGCACCGCGATCGGCAAGGAACATTGAATACTCCTCGAGATCGCGCTTATAGGCTTCGATAGTGTTTCGCGATGCTCCCCGCTCCGCGCTCATCATTTCCAGAAATTGCTCGATGAGCCTGCCGTT
The DNA here is from genome assembly GCA_036554625.1 of Aestuariivirgaceae bacterium. Classification (GTDB taxonomy): domain Bacteria; phylum Pseudomonadota; class Alphaproteobacteria; order Rhizobiales; family Aestuariivirgaceae; genus DATBLQ01. Next base: position 4,243 of record DATBMX010000154.1, on the reverse strand, counting down.
TGCGCCCGCGCGGGCTGTGTTACTGCTTGAGCCTGTCACTGGGCAGCTCTTTTACAATATCGTTCTGCTCTGGCGGAAAGGTGGAGAGCGCCCACAGCCCGCCATAGATTGCCGCGCCCACGAGCGCGAGAATGATGAGCAATCGCAGACTTTCTGGCAATTCCCTAACCCTGGTTCCGCATCCTATTGCCGAAATCTTTTGCGGCCTACGACCCCAGCCTATACATACATTGATTTAGAAGTAGCGAACAATGCCCCGCCGTTCTATCGCAAAGGAAATTGACACAGTAAAGCGTGCGCTCAACGGCCGTTCCGTCGTTTTGGTCGGTCTGATGGGAGCAGGCAAATCGACCGTCGGACGCCGCCTGGCCCAGAAGCTTGGCCTGACCTTTGTCGACGCCGACGCCGAAATCGAACGGGCCGCCGGCAAGGCGGTTCCTGACATTTTTCGGGAGCATGGCGAGCAGTATTTCAGAGAGGGCGAACGCAAGGTCATAGCCCGCTTGCTCGAGGCCGGTTCGCAGGTCCTCGCCACGGGCGGCGGCGCCTACATGAACGAAGAGACTCGCAAGAATATTGCCCGGCTTGGCATCTCGGTTTGGCTCAAGGCAGAACTGCCGTTGTTGATGAAGCGCGTGCGCCGCCGCGACAATCGCCCGCTCCTTGCCGCCGAGGAACCGGAAGAGGTCATGCACAAGCTGATCACTCAGCGCTATCCCGTCTATGAGATGGCAGACATCACCGTCGAAAGTCGCGACGTTCCCCACAGCGCCATTGTGAGCGATGTCATACGCGCTTTGGCGGCCTATGATCGCAGCTGCAGGATAGCCTCTGGCAAAGGATGACAAGACTGAAAGACATCGTCGCGGTCAGTTTAGCGGGTCGCAGCTATGAAATCGCAATCGGAGCGGGCCTCTTGCGCGAGGCGGGTCTCCACCTGCGCAAATATCTGGCGCGACCAAGGCTTGTTGTGATCACCGACGAAAACGTGGAGCGCCTTCATTTCGGCGAGCTGTTGGAAAGTCTTGGCAGCGCCGGGATCGAGAGCCGCGCCATCACGCTTGCCGCCGGCGAGGCGGCGAAGAGCTTTGATCGCCTCTCGCAATTGTGCGAGAGCCTCTTGGAAATGGGCGTGGAGCGCAATGACACGGTCGTCGCTTTTGGCGGCGGAGTGATCGGCGATCTCGTCGGCTTCGCCGCGGCCATTCTTCGCCGCGGCGTCTCGTTCGTGCAATTGCCTACCACCCTGCTGGCTCAGGTCGACAGTTCTGTGGGGGGCAAGACCGGCATCAACACGCCCCAGGGCAAGAATCTTGTGGGCGCATTTCATCAGCCGGTGTTTGTTCTGGCCGACATTGGGCTCTTGCATACGCTGCCTGATCGAGAGTTCCGCGCCGGCTACGCCGAAGTCGTGAAATATGCTCTGCTTGGCGACAGTGCTTTCTATGCCTGGCTCGAAAGCAACGCCGATGCGCTGAGCCGCCGGGATGTCAATGCACTTCTTCACGCGGTGAAAGTCTGTTGTGCCGCCAAGGCGAGCATCGTCGCCGCTGACGAGACAGAGCAGGGCGAGCGCGCCCTGCTGAATCTCGGTCATACCTTTGCTCATGCGCTCGAAGCTGCGACCGGCTTCTCGTCACGGCTCCTTCACGGCGAGGCGGTGGCGATTGGGCTGGGCATGGCGTTTCGCTTTTCCACAAGCCTCGGCCTGTGTTCAAAGGCCGACTCCGACCAGGTGTGCCAACACCTGCGCGCTGCCGGCCTGCCGGCCAGCGCCGCGGATGCGAAAGTCCGCCTGCCGTCGGGGGACGCTCTCCTCGATCTCATGCGCCAGGACAAGAAGGCGCGTTCCGGCCGGCTGACATTGATTCTCGTGCGCGGCATAGGCAAGGCTTTCATCGCCAAGGACATCGATGAGCAGAAGCTTTCGGCCTTTCTTGCATCGGAACTCCACGCTCCATGACTGATGCAATTTTCCCGATTATCATCGTCATTCTCGTCCTTCTTGTCCTCTCAGCGTTTCTTTCCGGCTCAGAAACCTCCTTGACGGCAGCCTCCCGTGCCCGCCTTCATGAGCTGGAGCGACGCGGCGACAAGCGCGCAGCCGTTGTCCGGCAGCTTACCGCGATGCGCGACCGCTTGGCCGGCACGCTTCTCCTCGGCAACAATCTCGTGAAAATTACCGCTACCGCCTTGGCGACAAGCGTGCTTCTGCACATGTTCGGAACCGCCGGCGTTCTCTATGCCGTGCTCGCCATGACGTTGCTGATTCTGCTATTCGCTGAAGTCTTACCCCGGACCTACGCCCTCAGCACAGCTGACAATCTGGCCTTGGCCACCGCGCCCATCGTGGGATTTCTCCTCGTCGTCTGTAACCCGGTCGTTGCGGTCGTGCAATATGTCGCCACGCGCTGCCTGCGCTTGTTTGGCGTAGATACCGGCAAAGCGCGTCATGCGCTCTCCGCTCAGGATGAGCTGCGCGGCACCATTGCCCTCCACCATAAAGCGGCACGGACTGCCACCAAAAACTTCGATATGGTGGGTGGCATACTCACCTTGCAGGACCTGACCGTGATGGACGTCATGGTTCACCGCACCAAGATGATCATGGTCGACCGCTCCGATTCCCCGGCAGCAATCATTGAAGTGGTTCTCAAAAGCGGCCACACGCGACTGCCCGTCTGGAAGGATTCGCCTGAAAACATCATTGGCGTCCTCCACGCCAGAGACCTGCTCAAGGAAATGCAGAAACACCAGGGAGACGCCTCCGGGATCGATTTTGATGCGATCATTTCCCCACCCTGGTTCGTGCCCGATACGCGTCCTGTTGCCGATCAGCTAAACGCCTTTTTGAGGCGCAAGACCCATTTTGCCTTGGTTGTGGACGAATATGGGGAGGTCATGGGCCTCGTGACCCTGGAAGACATCATCGAGGAAATCGTTGGCGACATTGCCGATGAGCACGACGTGGTCGTGCCCGGCGTGCGCGCTGAAGCCTCGGGCTCCTACGTCGTCGATGGCGTCGTGCCGGTACGCGACCTCAATCGCCTTAACGATTGGGATCTGCCCGATCAAGAGGTGACGACTGTCGCTGGCCTCGTCATTCATGAAGCGCGGATGATCCCGGAAGCGGGTCAAACCTTTACCTTCCATGGTTTCCGCTTCGAGGTGCTGCGCAAGCGTCGGCACCAAATCACCTCCCTGCGCATTACGCCGCTGCGCAGCCGCGTGCCCGCGATGACACCCCCAAAGGCTCAGATTTCCTGAAGCTCGCTTGTTGATTCATCTGGTGTTCTGGATGCTGCTTCGCGCCTCGATGGCGAGCGCATGTACGCTGCCCGCCAGTTCCTCTTCGAGGATCTGATGAATGATCCGGTGCCGCTCTAGTCTTGATCGCCCGTCGAAGGCCGCCGACGCGACCCGGATGCGGAAATGTGTTTCTCCTTCTGGGCGCGCGCCGGCGTGGCCGGCATGCCTGCCGCTTTCATCAATGACCTCGAGCTCGGTTGGACAAAGGCTCTCTCTGAGCTTGTGGGCGATGCTCTGGCCGGTTTTCCCGAGCTTCATTTTTTCTTTCTCATCCATGTGTTAATTGACTGAATGCTTACTATCTATGGCTACACGCTACCATATTGTGGGTTTTCGTTGCCTCCTTCATGATGGCTGGACGATGAAACTGGGATCCAAATATTTCGACAGCATCCGGGTCAAGCCCGACAAGGACCGCAGTCGCCAGGATCGCTGTCCCGTCTGCGCCTGGCCCGGCTGCTCGCTGCCCGGTACGCATCGCGCGCCGCGTGGCCGGCAGTACGAGGGTCAGTATTTGGATCTATGCCTTGATCACGTGCGCGAATACAACAGGGACTACAATTTTTTCAAAGGTCTCGATGATGCCGCCGTCTCCACGATTCAGAAGGATGCTCTGACGGGTCACCGGCCGACATGGCGCCTGGGCGAAAACTCATGGGCGAGCAGCAAATCGGGCAGGCGAGCTCCGGCGGGCGGCTACCGCCGAACCATGAACCACCGCGATCCTCTTGGGCTGTTCGGGGATGCCGCGACCGGCCCAGCAAGTCCTCCCGCGCGCACCCTTCGCAATGCCGAGCGCAAGGCGCTTCACAGTCTTGGCCTCGAGGAAGGAGCCACCTCGGAGGAAGTGAAAACCCGCTATAAAACCCTGGTCAAACGGCTTCACCCCGACGCAAATGGCGGCAGCCGCGACAATGAAGATAAGCTCAAAGAG
>DATBMX010000153.1:0-21045 GCA_036554625.1 Aestuariivirgaceae bacterium | reverse complement strand
TGCGAGGGCATCGACACCAAGCAGATCAACGCCAATCTGCGCGATCTGATGAAGCGCGGCTATGGCACGATCGTGCTGAAGAATCCCGGCGCCAAGCATTCGCTTGCCGTCGGCATTCTCAATCGCCTGCGGCTCTATATCGAGGGCTCCTGCGGTTATTTCGCCTGCGGCCTGCTCGACGGGCCGGTGGTGACGATCAAGGGCCGCGTCGGCTGGGCCTGCGGCGAGAACATGCTCGCCGGCACCATCGTCATCGAAAAGAACGCCGGCTCGCAATTCGGCGCCGCCATTCGCGGCGGCGATCTCATATGCAAGGGCTCCGTCGGGTCGCGCACCGGCATCGACCAGAAGGGCGGCACCATCATCGTTGGCGGCGACACCGGCTCCTTCACGGGCTTCATGATGCAGCGCGGCCGCATGGTCATCTGCGGCAACGCCGGCAAGAATCTGGGCGACAGCATGTATGACGGCACCATCTACATCGGTGGCGAGCCGCGAAGCCTGGGCGTCGATGCGGTGTGGGCCGAGATGAACGATCTCGACCGCAAGTGGCTCACGCGGAAGCTGCGTATGTATGAGATGCTCCCCCCGCGAGGCGTCGGCCATTTCCGCAAGATCGTCGCCGGCAAGCAGCTGTGGAACTACGACAATCTCGAGCCCGGCGAAAAGAAGCTCGTGCTCTGATCAGCTTGTGAAAGGATCGATTGATGGCGAAAAGGCCTCCCCCCAAGAGACCGAGGCGAGTGGCGACGGCGCGCAAAGCTGGCGCCATTGCCATTCGCGGGTCGCAGCCCCTGCCGCGCGGCGGCAACGGCTCGAACGTCGCGCGCACGGCGACGGGTCTCGCCGCCCTGACTGCAACGCCTGCCGAGAGCAGCAAGTATATTCTCGGCCGCTCGCAGATCTTCACGCCCGAGGTCATCAACGACGTCCACATCAAGTCGGAACTGGGCCGCTATCGCATGCGGGGTTTTTCGCTGTTCAAGAAGATTCCGCATTGGGACGATCTGACCTTTCTGCCGGGCACGCTCACCCGTTTCGTCATCGAGGGCTATCGCGAGAAATGCGATACGAAGACGGTGATCGGCCCTCGCGCCAGGCGGCCCATGGCGCTCGACATTCCCGTCTATGTGACGGGCATGAGCTTCGGCGCTCTCTCCTATGAGGCCAAGATCGCGCTCGCCCGCGGCGCCACGATGGCGGGCTCCGCCACCTGTTCCGGGGAAGGCGGCATGATTCCCGACGAGCGTCGCTATTCCGAGAAATGGTTCTATCAGTGCATCCAGTCGCGCTATGGCTTCAATCCTCACCATCTCCGGCTTGCCGACGCCTGCGAATTCTTCATCGGGCAGGGGTGCAAGGTGGGGCTTGGCGGTCATCTGATGGGGCAGAAAGTCACCGATCAGGTGGCCGAGATGCGCTCCCTCCCTGCCGGCATCGACCAGCGCTCGCCAGCCCGCCATCCCGATTGGCTGGGCCCCGACGATCTCGCCCTCAAGATCCAGGAGATCCGCGAGGCCACCAACTGGGAAATCCCGATCCAGCTCAAGCTTGGCGCCGCGCGCGTCTATGACGATGTGCGCATGGCGGTGAAATGCGATCCCGACTCCATCTACATCGATGGCATGGAGGGAGGCACCGGCGCCGGCCCTCACATCGCCACGGAAGACACCGGCATTCCGGGCATAGCGGCGATCCGCGAGGCCCGCCGCGCCATCGACGAACTGGGCAAGAAGGATCAGATCTCTCTCGTCTACGCCGGCGGCATCCGCAATGGCGGCGATGTCGCCAAGGCCTTGGCTCTCGGGGCCGACGCCATCGCGCTTGGCCATTCCGTTCTCATGGCGCTGAATTGCAACAAGCATATTCCGAACGTCACCGACTATCCTGCCGAGATCGGCGTCGAGGCGGGCTATTGCTACCATTGCCATACCGGTCGCTGCCCCGTGGGCATCACCACCCAGGACCCCGTTCTGAGAAAGCGCCTCGATCCCGACCAGGGGGCCGAGCGCGTCTACAATTTCCTTCATACCCTCACCATGGAGGCGCAGATGCTCGCCCGTGCCTGCGGCAAGACCAACATTCACTCGCTCGAGCCCGAGGACCTGGCGGCGCTGACGCTTGAAGCCTCCGCCATGTGCAAGGTGCCGCTCGCCGGCACCAACTATACTGTCGGCGTCGACGACTATCACAAATACTGATCGGAGCGTTCATCATGGCCGGCACGAGTTACAAGGGATCCGAGATCAAGAATGTCGACCAGTTCCTGACCGACAAGGCGGGGCTCGCCTCCGCGCGCGAGAAGGAAATCGGCCAGCACATCGGCTATCGTTATGACGTCAATCTGTTGCCCGACTATTCGCGCCTAACGCCCTTTCTGCGGAAGTACATGGAATACATGGGCTGGGACGATCTCAACTGGCTCGAGGACGTGCACATGGGCTATGAGGATGGGCTTCCGGCGATTTTCGACCGCAACGTCAATGGCTGGGTGCGCATTCCGAAAAACATCACGCTTCCCGACAATCAGCAGGATCGCGACATGATGGCTCGCGAACTGCTGGTCAAATTCCAGATGAGCCCGAACCATCCCATGGTTCAGCTCAACCGCGCCTACCGCAAGTTTTGAGTGGCAGCGGCGCTTCAGCGCCGCTGGCCCGCAGGCCTGAAATCCTTGGTGGCGACCTTGGCCTTGTCCATCGCCTTCATGGCCTCGCTGGATCTGACCGCGACCGTGGTCTTGAGATCCGTCACGGTCCCCGTTGCGGCGACGGCGAGCAGCGCTCCCATGGCGTCCGTTACCGGTCCATCTGCCTCCAGAACGACGAGGAAATCATACTCACCGAATGTAATGTAGTGGTTGAGCAGCTTGGCGCCCACCGCTTTGCACAGTTTCTCCACGGCTTCGGCCCTGTCTTCTGGGCTGTTGATCATTCCCTGTATTGCCTCGCGCGTATAGCGTCCTTGCGAGATATAGACGGTCATGAAATCCTCCTTTGCCCGCCAACCTTTCTCACTGTGAACCTCTGTCCCTGAGGGTGCAACTCTCTCCATTGGTGCCAAAACAACTCGTCACCCCGGCGGAAGCCGGGGTCCAGCTTTGAGCCGCTGGGACCTGAAGCTGGATTCGAGCTTTCCCCGGAACGACGATGAAAAAACTACGGCATCGGCTCAGCATGGACGTTCTTCCAATCGGGTCGAAATCCAAGCACCACCGCGCTGTTCGGGAGATTCGGATTGAAAATGCGGTTGTGCCACAGCGTCGCCTCATGCGCGGCCTCGCCCGGCTTGAGCTTGCGGACGCGGCAGAACATGGTGAACCGCTGTGAATGCTGCTCGAAATCGAGAAGGCAGGTCTTGGCGGCGGCGATCGCCTCGGCACTTTTCGACCCTTCCATGAAGGAGGCGGTCATCTCGTCGCTGAAGCGTTGCGGTTCCTGAAAGAATTCCCCCGCCAGATATTTCACCCCCGCCTCATGGGCGCGCGAATGCTCATTCGTGCGCTTGAGCTGGAACTTCAAATAGGCAATGGCCTCTTCCGGCGCCTTGGGAAGAATAAGCACGGTCATCGCCGGCATCAGCTCTTCGCCCGACCGCGCCAACACGCGCGGCCTCATGCCGAGAAGCGGCGCGCCGCCGAAATCGCGGGCGCTCGATTGCCTGATCCGGCACTGCCAGCCGAGGAAGTAAGATCGGAGCTCGCTATTGGAGAGCTTTTTCAAAGCCTTGCCCGCGCGGAACTCTTTGACAAATTGGTCTGCAATTGGCCAAATAAGTCCCATGATTGGTATGCGCAAGCCGATTGAGCCTTGGAAGGAGTGATCATGTCGCAGAAAAAATGGGGGAAGGACGGATTCTGGGGCCTCGGATATGAATGGGACCCCCAGTGGATCCTAAGCGAGCGCCAGAGGAAGCTGCAGGAGACGCTCATCTCTCTGTGCGAGCAGGAGATGCGCGCCAATGCGGTGGAGAGCGACAAGAAACTGCTTTTCCCGCGTAAGAACTTTCGGCTTCTCGCCAAGCATGGCTTTCTGGGCCTGCTCGTGCCGAAATCGCTCGGCGGAATGGGCGAGAACCACGTCAGCGCCGCCATGGCGGTCGAAACCATTGCGCGCTATGGCTGCCCTTCCACCGCCATGTGCTACACCATGCATTTGGGAGCGGTCGCGGCGGCTCTGTTCCGTCATCATGATTCCAAGCCCATTCAGGACATCATGCGCCGCATCGACAAGGACTGCCTCGTCGGCACTCTGTCCTATTCTGATCCCGAGACAGGCTCTCACTTCTGGTATCCGATCTCCTCCGGCGCGGAGGAGACGGGCGACGGCTGGAAAGTTCGCAAGAAGGCGTCCTGGACGACGTCCGGCGGCTTTGCCGATTGGTATATTGTTCAGACGACGTCTCCCGGCTTCAACGGCAATTATTCCGATCTCTCCTGTTTCCTGGTGTTGGGCAATGAGGTGAAGGCCGATCCGGCGAGCTGGGACGGCCTTGGCCTGCGCGGCAACCAGTCGGGCCCCATCGAGGTCGACACCCACCTCGCCAAGGACCGTCTCGTCGGACCCGTCGGAGACGGCGCCTCCTCCAACGACGAATGTGTCGATCCGTTCTTCCTGCTCTGTTCGTCCGCCTGCTGGAACGGCATCTCCATGGCACTCATCGATATCGCCAAGCGCCACACCACCGGCAAGACCCACAAGGACGTCGGCATGCGCGTCGCCGATTATCCGACGATCCAGGACTATGTCGGCGAGGCGATCATCGACACCAACTCCTGCCGCGCCTTCAATTTCATGATGGCTCAGGCCATGGACAGCGTGACCAACGGCTGCGACTGGTCGATTCATTCCGATCTCAAGGCGCTCCCGCGCGCCCAGTTCCTGTCGTGGATGTGGCAGGTCAAATTCGCCGCCGCCAAGAATGTCGCCCATGTCACCGACAAGATGCTCCACGCCTGCGGCGGCACCGGCTACAAGCCGCAGCCTCTCGAGATCGAGCGTTATCTGCGCGACGGCAAGGCCGGCTGGGTCATGGGACCGACCAACGAGGTGCTGCGCCAGTTCGTCGGCAAGGCTGCTCTGTTGGGCTTTGGCTCCCTCGATTACTGGAATCAGGCTTTGAATGAGCGTCTCCTCAACAATGAGGTGAAGAAAATGTCGGCCAAGGAAAAACGCGCCTTCGCCGAAAAGCTGCTCGCGGAAACACAGAGCGGCGCCGCAGCTTGACCTTTCCTTCGCTGGCCGCTGCGCTTGGCCGGGAACTCGTGCGATAAGGGCGCATGTCCTGGGAGTCACATCGCCGCGGCTATCATCATGGCAATCTGCGCGAGGCTTTGACCAAGGCCGCTCTCGATCTGATCGCCGCCAAGGGGCCGACCGGCTTCAGCTTTGCCGAAGCCGCCCGCGCCGCCGGCGTCAGCCCTGCCGCTCCCTATCGGCATTTCCGCGACCGCGACGCGCTCATGGCCGAGATCGCGACAAGGGGTTTCGAAGCCTTCGCCGACGACCTTGCTCGCGCCTGGGACGAGGGAAGGCCTGAGCCCTACCGGGCCTTCGTCCGCATGGGCCGCGCCTATCTCGCCTTCGCTCGCGCCAAGCCCGCCTATTATGCCGCCATGTTCGAAGGCGCTCTGCCGCGCACGTCCTATCCCGAGCTCGATGCGGCAGGCGAGCGCGCATTCGACATCCTGCGCCAATCCTGCGAGGCTCTTTGCGCCCTTCTCCCCAAGGAAAAGCGCCCGCCGTCGCTTATGATGAGCCTTCATATCTGGTCCATGGCGCATGGCACGGCTTCGCTTTTCGCCCGCGGCGATGCAGGCCGCCGCCCCATTCCCATGTCGGCCGAGGATCTGCTGGAGGCCGGAATTCACGTCTATCTGCGCGGCCTCGGCTTCGCTGAAGGTTAAATTGGTCATGTCCCGCACGTCCTCGTCTTGACACTCTGGCCACCGCTCCGCATATATGTAAATGTTATTAACATTCACATGAGGCGTTCATGCAGCTCGTCGCTAGGCTTGATGACTTCGGCAAACCCGCATGGATTGCGGCGATGATCATCGGTTTCATCGTCTTTTGGCCGGTTGGCCTCGCAGTCCTGCTTTATCTCATATGGAGTGGACGCATGGCTTTCTGGAAGGACACGAAGCGCGCTGGCGGTGGCGACATCGCGCATCAGGCGAGAGGTTACGGATGCGGCTGGCACAGGGGTTACAGAGGGTTTCATTATTCGCCTTCGACCGGCAATCGTGCCTTCGACGAATACCGCGCCGAAACGCTGCGGCGCCTTGAAGAGGAGCAGAAGGAATTCACCGAATTTCTCGAGCGGCTGCGCAAGGCGCGCGACCAGCAGGAGTTCGACCAGTTCATGGCCGAGCGTCGCAATCGCGCTTCTGGCGGCGAGGCGCCCGAACCCCAACCCGCGGGATGAATATCCAAAATCATCTCGACAAAACATTTTGGCCGGGCAGAGACCCGGCCACTCTTTGAAAGCTTATGGCCGGACTTGGTCCGGCCATCCGATTTCTCGCCCACTTCGCGAGCATGTCTGAAACATGCCTGAGCAGCGTGACGCTGTCAAGGACTATTTTCATGATCGTGGCATTCTTTACTGAGCATGCCAGGCCCGGCCCCCACATAGAATTCTGCATGCGTACAAAAAAGTAACACTCTTTGGTTGTAATGGACCCTGTTTACGCTATCTGTATTATAGACAGTATTGGAATGGCTCGAACTCCCGGTGAGCTTACGTGACTACATCGATGCAAGGATTGGTCAGGTGACCGCGGAAAATAACACCCATTTCGCTGAGTTGCGGGCTGATATTGAGAAGCTCTCAAGCGCCATTGAAGTGGGCAACGACAAAATAGCATCTGTTCCCAAGATGTGGCAGCTCATCGTTACCATTGTAGCTGCTGCGGCCGGTACATTGACTATCATGCTGGGCATAATGGCGTTTGGTGGAGATCGGTTTGATGCGGGAATGGGCATGAGCGCCACGACTGTTGAAAATTCTGTCACTGCTCGCACGACAGCCGAGGAGAATGAACGCAGGCTCAATGAGATCACCCTACAAATGAATGAAAACTGGGAGAGAGTGGAAATTCGTCTGAAAAAGGTTGACGAGCTTCTTCCGGCCATTGAGGCGCTTGTCAAACAGACGAATGCAACCCCCAGCGATTTGCCAAACGCTCGCCCAGTTCAATAAATTTGCTGATAACGCTATTGTCCCTAGTCCTCATGTGCGGACTTGATCCGGCCAATTCGCTCCTCCTCGTCGTCACCCCCACGAAAGTCGGGGTCCAGCTTTTGGGCGCTCGCACAAAGTGAAGCTGGATTCCGGCTTTCGCCGGAATGACGATTTCATAGGACAGCTGCAAACTACGACCGCACCCGTTTCTTCTCCGGGTCATAATGCGGAAACTTGCTCACCACGGCGGGCAGGCGTTTTTGATGTCCGTCGAGCTTGCCGATCTCAACCGCCGTGCCCGGTGCTGCGTGCGTCACGTCGAGCCTCGCCAGCGCAATGTGCTTCTTGAGCACCGGCGAGCGCACCGCGCTCGTCACCGCCCCGATCTGGGCGCGGCCCACATGCACGCAATCGCCGTGTCCGACCGGCTCGTTCGAATCGATATCGAGGCCGACGAGCACCTGCCGCGGATTGGCCTTGCGCCGCATGAGCGCCTCGCGTCCGATGAAATCATCGCTCTTCGTCGCAAGCGGCACCGTGAAGCCGATCCCCGCCTCGAAAGGATCGGTCTGGTCGGTGAACTCGGAATTGGCGAAGATCAGCCCGGCCTCGATACGCACCATGTCCAGGGCCTCGAGACCCATTGGCTTGAGCCCGTAGCTTTGCCCCGCATTCCACACGGCATCGAAAACGGCGAGCGCGTCCTTGGGATGGCAGAAGATTTCATAGCCGATCTCGCCCGTGTAGCCCGTCCGCGAGACGACCACGGGCGCGCCCTCGAAGCCGCCGATCCGTCCGATGGTGAAGCGGAACCATTCGAGCTCGCCCATCGCAGGCTGCGCCGGCGAGGTCCAGATGATCTCCTTGAGAATGTCGCGTGAAGAGGGCCCTTGCACGGCGATGTTGTGCATCTGCTCGGTCGAGGAACGCACCCAGGCCTTGAAGCCCATCTTCTCCGCCTGCTGCCTCAGCCACAATCCGCCGAAATCGACCCCGCCGATCCAGCGGAAATTGTTCTGGCCCAGCCGCAAGACCGTGCCGTCGTCGATCATGCCGCCATGCTCGTAGCACATGGCGGTATAGACCACTTGCCCGGTGGAGAGCCGGCGCATGTCGCGCGTCACGCAATACTGCATGAGGGCCTCGGCGTCCGGTCCCGTCACCTCGAACTTGCGCAGGGGCGAGAGATCGATCACCACCGCCCGCTCGCGGCAGGCCCAATATTCCTCGATCGCTCCGTCGTTGTGGAAGCGCTGCGGCAGCCAGTATCCGCGGTATTCGGTGAAATTGCGCGTCATTTGCGAAAGCCGGGGATGGAAGGCTGTCTCGCGGGTGAGTTCGGCATCTGCGTCGGGAGTCATGCGGTAGGCCACGGCTCGTGAGAATTTCTCCTGCGCGGAATAGGTCCGCACGTGGATGTCGGTGGGGTTCCAGCCATTCGCGGCGTCGATGTCGTCGGGACAGGCAGAGGACACGCACACGAGGTCGGTGAGCGCGCGCATCAATATATAGTCGCCCGGCCGCGACCACGGCTCGTCGAGATAGAGCTGGTTATTCTGGTCGATGTTTGTGTTGTAGAAGTAGTTGAGGGCTTCCCAGCCTTTCCGCGGGGCGACCCCATAGGCCGCGAGCGCCCGGTTGAAGTTCTCCGAGCAGTTCACATGGCCGGGGTATCCCATGTCGTCGTAGTAGCGCGGATTGCACGCCGTGGCGAAAGCATCGTGCCGCCCACATGTGTCCTGGACGATTTCGACGAGCGGCTCGAATTCGCGGTCGAAGGCTTTCGACGGCAGGCCGGGTGTCGGATAGCTGCGTCCGTTGAGCGTTCGCGTCACCGTCCAATCGAGCGCAAGATCCTTGCCCTTGTCGAGCTTGCGAGCCGCGAATGCCTGGAAGTCGGTGCATTGCCGACCCGCCACGTCGATGACCTGGATATACTCGCCCGCGCGCACGACATAAGCCGAGGCCGTTGACGCCTTGATGTGCAGGTCCTGCACCGGATCGCGCAAGGGCTCGGGCAGAAAATCGCCATGCGTTGCCCTGGCTTTTTGTCGGCGGATGACAACCTCGATCGGCGTCGCCGTGTCCTGGGCCGACGGGTCCATCGCGTGGGCAGGAACGGCGACGATCGCCATGCCGTCGCGGCTGACATTGAATTGGGCGGTTTCTCCTGCATTCGAGAAACTGCCGAAGAGCCGGATGCCCTCAACTTTCGCCAGATCGATGCCGCGGCGCCTCAGCGACAGCCGCGTGCGCTCGGCGCTTTCATTCGCCTGGCTCAGTATCGCCTTGAGGCCTTCGCCCTCGCTGTCTGCGCTGGCTCCCAGCGCGCTCGCATCGAACCTGCCTGTCTTGTCGACATGCAGGATTTCGCAAGCCTGCCGGCCCTCGATGTCGCGCAGCGAAATGTGATCGCCCGCCTCGACAGGAACCACCAGCGATCCTCCGCCTTGGACACGGTAGCGCTCGGTTCCCGGCGGCAGGACGGGCATGCCCGGGCGCAGCACGATGCTTGGCCTCGCTCTTAGCGAGCCGGGGAACGGACGCGGCTGATCGAGCATGACGACTCTCTCCACGATCATCAGAGGTTAGGCGACGCGCCCCGCCGAATCAAGAAAATGGGCCGATCGGCTCGGAAATGCTATTGCTTCTCGAGCCTCGAACGCGATAGGCGAAGCACGCATGAAAACAGCCATCGATCCGCTCCAGTTTCGCCGTGCGCTTGGCTCCTTCCTCACCGGCGTGACCATCATCACCACCTGCGATCACCGCGGCGAGCTTATCGGCAACACCGCCAACTCCTTTAACTCCGTGTCCCTGGACCCGCCGCTGATTCTCTGGAGCCTTGGACGTCATGCCCATAGCATGCGCGTCTATCTCTCCGCCGAATTCTTCGCCGTCAACATTCTCCGCGAGGGGCAGGAGGAACTGTCGGCCCGCTTCGCCAAGCAGTCGATCAACAAATGGGAAGCCATCGACTACGAGATCGGCAAGACCGGCTGCCCCGTTCTGCCAAGCGCTCTCGCCGTTTTCGAATGCAAGATCGCCCACACCTATGTCGGCGGCGATCACGTCATCTTCGTCGGTGAGGTTCTTCATGCCGACTATGATCCGATGGGCCGCCCGCTCGGCTTCTTCCGCGGCGCCTACGCCAGGATCTGCTGAACCAGGGCGAACTCATGAGCCGCAACCAAATGCGGATTGGTGCGAGCTTGATGAATGCGAGGTAGTTGGCTGCGAGCCTTGTCCCCTACCGCCACATCAATGGCAATCCGGTATCGCCGTATGTTATGCTGGTTAGCCGCCTCGACTAAATCTTGGTAAAGCCGCTGCCTCTGAGACGAATGTGGCTTTGCCGCCAGCGAAGGGAGCCGGCCGTTGAGAGTCAGACCATGGCTTGCCATCTGCGGACTGGCCCAGTTCCTGCTGATCGCATCGTCCCTTGCAGGAGAGTTTGAGGATGGTTTGGCTGCCTCGAAGGGTGGCGACTACGCGGTCGCGCTGAAGTTCTGGAGGCCATTGGCTGAACAGGGCCATGTGGCCGCTGAATACAATCTCGCTCTCATGTACGCCAGGGGCCAAGGCGTTCCCCAGAACGATGCCGAGGCGGTTAAATGGTATCGCAGGGCTGCGGGGCGCAGCTATGCGCCCGCGCAGTTGGCTCTCGCGATTTCGTACGAGGAAGGCCGCGGCGTGTCGCAGAGTTTCTCGAAGGCAATGAAGTGGTATCGGCTCGCCGCCCAGCAGGGCGATGTTACCGCCCAGGTCACACTCGGCCTCATCTATGGTGCGGGCCGTGGCGTGCCCCAGAACCATTGGCAAGCGGCAAAATGGTATGGGCTTGCAGCCGAGCAGGGCAATGCCACGGCGCAGAACAATCTCGGGCTGCTCCATGCTCGAGGCCACGGCGTCGCGCAGGACGATGTGCAGGCCTATACCTGGTTCAGCCTCGCGGCCGCCGCGGGCGATGCGGCCGCTGCAAAAAACCGCGACACTCTTTCTACGGGAATGACCGCCAAGCAGGTGATTGACGCACAGAAACGCGCCGATGAGTGGAGGTCAGCCAAGGCACTCGACAAGGCCGTCAAATGCCAGAATTCGAACTCCGCAGATTGCGATTGAGCTCGATATCTTTGTCACACGATCACCGGCGAAAGCACCGCCGATCATGCTCAGCTTATGGGCCACGCCCTAGCCAAGATAATCGCTGAGCTCGGGGATGTCCGTGGTCGCGAACATTTCCTGCGTCGGCCGCTTTGCGAGAATCCTTCCGTCATGCATGAACGCCGTCTGCTCCGCCGTGGCTCTTGCATCATTGGGGTCATGCGTGACGAGAAGGATGGTGAAGCCGTTCTCGCGCCTGATCTCCTTGAGGAGTGCGATCATCTCTTTCTTGAGACCGGGCCCCAGCGCCGCGAAGGGTTCATCGAGCAGGAGGAGGGGCTTGCGGCGCACCAGCATGCGGGCGAGCGCAACCCTTTGCCTTTCGCCGCCCGACAGCTCCCCCGGCAGGCGACGTGCAAGATTTTCGAGGCCGACCCTTTCAAGCGCCGCCGCCACGCGCTTTTCGTCTTTGGGCCCAAGCCTTGCCGAGGGCTCGATTCCCAGCGCCACATTGGTGCGCACATCGAGATGGGCAAAAAGATTGTTGTCCTGGAACATGATGGAGAGCGGCCGTTCCGCCGGCTTGAGCAATGTGATGTCACGTCCCTCCCACAGAATCTCTCCGCGCTCCGGCGTCTCGAAGCCCGCGATCAGCGACAACAGGGTAGACTTGCCCGACCCGCTCGGGCCCATCAGCGCCAGGAATTCGCCGGCGCTCACTGCAAGGTCGAATTCCATGGCCATGTCCTCATAGCGGAAACCGACGCCTTTGACCTCCAGCACAGGCGCGCGCATCAGGATGTCCGAAGTGAAGCGGGCGACCGCCGTTCGATCGCCCAGGACAGGACAAGGCAGAGTCCCAAGAGCAGCAGGGCGATTCCCGCCGCATCGTTGAACCTGTAGCTGCCGATCCGCTGGTAGAGCAGGAGCGGCAGGGTCACCAGATCCTGGCTGCCGAAGAATGCGATCACGCCGAACTCGCCCAGCGACGCCAGCACGGCGACGAGTGCAGCAAGGGCGAGCGAAGACCTGAGCGCCGGCCATTCCACGAGCCGGAAGCGCGCCAAACCCTCAAGGCCAAGGCTCGCCGCGAGCCGGTCGTGCATCTGGAAGGAGATGCGAAATGACGGTTCGATCACCGCAAGGGCGAAGGGCAGGGCCATGAGCGCATTGATCACGACCACGGCATAGGGCGAAAGCGCAATGGGATCGAGATGCCGATGCAGGATGAGGAACCACCCGGCGGCCAGGATGAGCGGCGGGACGAGAAGCACGAGATTTCCCGTTATGCGCAAGGATTGCGCTTTGAGGCCGCGCGATCGCGCGATGCCGCTGGCGAGCGCGGCCGCAGCCAGCGTGGCAAGGCCCGCCGCACTCACCGCGATCACAAGGCTGAAGCCCGCCGCGCGCCACAGCAGAGGCTCGCCCAGAAGGCGCAGGAAATCCGCCTTGAGCCCGTCGATGACAACGCCGGCGATCGGCAGTGCGACGAACAGCGCGCCTGAGAGGATCAGGAGTCCGTCGCCGAGCCGCCCTTTCCTGTCTCCGCTGTCCGGCCGCGGAGCCCTGGCGCGCAGCGCCGGCGCCATCGCAACCATCATCGAAAATCTCTGCAGGATCAGGAGCAGGCCGGCGCAAAGAGCGATCTGCAGGGCCGCAAGCCGCGCCGCCAGTGCCGGATCGAGATCGAATCGCAAGGCTTGATAGATGGCGACTTCCAATGTCGTCGCATGCGGCCCCCCGCCCAGCGTCAGCACTACGGTGAAGCTCGTGATGCACAGCATGAAGATAAGCGCGAACACGCCGGGAAGGGTCATGCGCATGTGCGGCCATTTGAGATGGCGGAAGACCTCGCGCGATCGGAATCCAAGGCTCGCCGCGAGGCGCCAATTCTCCGGCGGAATGGCCTCGAGCCTTGTGAGGATGAATCGCACGGCGAGAGGCAGGTTGAAGAAGACATGAGCGAGCAGGATTCCTTGAAGCCCGAAGACGCTCGGCATTTCCGCAGTGCCGACCGGCGCGAGAATGTCGTTGAGAATGCCTTGCCGGCCATAGACCGCGATGATGCCGAGAACCGCGACGAGTTGCGGCAGGCCCAAGGGGACTGCGAACAGTTTGAGCAGCAGCGCCCGCCCGGGGAACCTCTGCCTCTTCGCCAGGGCATGCGCCAGCGGAATGGCCAGAGCCGTTGCGATGAGCGCCGAAAGCGTGGCCTGCAGCACCGTGAAGCGCAGCACGCGTGCGATATAGGGTGCGCCGAGGGTGAGGCCGCCGTCGCCCCCCGCCGAGGCGGCAAGGGCGATGACGGGAACGGCGGCAAGCGCCGCTATGCCGGCCGCCGCGACCCAAGCCGCGGTCGAGCCCTGCCGCCGGTTCACTGGCTCGTGGCGTTGAGCCATTCGTCGGTCCATGCCCTTCGATTTTGCGCAACCGTTTGCGGATCGAACATGAGGCTGCGCGTCGGCACGATGAGCTGCTCGAACTCCTTGGGCAGCGGCTTCGATGTTTCGCCCGCCGGCCACATCCAGTTGGTGGTGGGGATGACGTCCTGGAATTTCGGTCCCATCATGAAGCGCATGAACTGCTTCGCAAGCTCCGGGTGGTCGCTGCTCTTCATGATGCCTGCCACTTCGATCTGGGCATAGTGGCCTTCTGCGAACTCCGCCGCTTTGTAACGGTCGGTTTTCTCCTCGATCAGGTGATAGGCGGGCGATGTCGTATAGCTCAAGACCATCGGCGCCTCGCCCTTGGTGAACAGGGAATAGGCCTCGCTCCAGCCGGGCGTCACCGTTAGTATTTTCGGCCTGAGCTTGCGCCACGCTTCGGCGGCTTTCTCGCCATAGACCGATTTGATCCACAACAGCAGCCCGAGCCCCGGCGTCGATGTGCGCGGATCCTGGATGATGATCTTCCAGGGAGCATCGCCGTCGATAAGTTCGGCGAGGCTCCTCGGCGGAGCCTTGATGGCCTGGCTGTCATAGACGAAGGCGAAGTGCCCATAGTCGAAGGGCATGAAAACATCGTCTCGCCAGTCTGGCGCCGAATGTTTGCTTGCATCGAGTCCATGCGGCGCGAAGAGGTCGAGCCTCTTGGCTTCCGCGACCAGATTGTTGTCCAGTCCCAGGACCACGTCGGCCGCGCTCTCCGCCTTTTCGAGCTTGAGCCGGTTGAGAATGGCCACCCCGTCGGCGATCGCGACGAAGTTGACGGTGCAGGCGCATTCCTGCTCGAAGGCAGCCTTGATCTTGGGTCCCGGTCCCCATTCAGCGACGAAACTCTCATACGTGTAGATGGTCAGGCTCTCTTGCGCATGGACGGGAACGAGCCCCGCGAAGGCAAGGACGAGGGCCAGCAGAATACGCTTCATTTCATCCTCCACATTGGATCACGTCGGATGAAAATTGCGAGGCCCGTGCTCCCAATCCCTCCGCCGGCATGACCCGGATCAGGTTCGTCGGGTTGGCGCAGGCTTCTTGGCGCCTCTCAGCCCTTCTGGGCACCCCGTAAGAGTATCGTCAACCTAGCCCATTGCCGCGCCAAAGCAAATGCCCTCGAAATCTGATGCGCCGTTGTGCGAACTGCGTTAGGGCAGGGGAAATGTCGCGCTTCACCATATTGTTGAACGGACCCGTTGCGCTGACCGGCCGCTTGAGAAAGCAGGCCGAGGGCACCCGCGCGCTCGCTGCCGACGGCGGGATGATGCACGCGGCTTCCTTGGGCCTTCATGTCGAGCTCTGGGTCGGCGATTTCGATTCGACATCGGACTCCTTGGGGGCGCGTTACGGCGATACGCCCCGCCAGCAATTTCCCGCCGCCAAGAACAAGACGGACGGCGAGCTTGCCGCGGATGAGGCGATCCGGCGCGGCGCCACCTCGCTGTTGCTGGTCGGCAGCTTCGGCGGGCAGATCGATCATGCCTTGGGCCATCTCATGCTCGGCGTCAGGCTCGCGCGCCGCGGCGTCCCCACCATCCTGACGAGCGGCGAGGAGGAAGCTCACCCCCTGCTGCCGGGAACGACGCGCATCCTGCTCCCGCACGGAAGCCGGCTCAGCATCATTGCCCTGTCCGATCTCGAGGGGTTGACCTTGGGCGGCACCCACTGGGCGCTCCATGACGCCGCAATCGATCTCGGCAGCACCTCGACGATTTCCAATGTCGCCACGGGGCCCGTCGAAATCCTGCTGCGCTCGGGCTACGGCATGGCGATCGCCTATCCCGTGGCTGGCGGTCCATGAAGCGCCGCGACATGTCGAAGCCCTGGGTCACGGCGCTGTTCAGCACGGCATGGACCCTCTTGCGTATCCTGCCGCTGCCTGTCGCCTCGGCGCTGACCGCCACGCTTATGCGAACCTTCGCCGAAAGCTTCACCCGGCAGGACCTGATCAGGGACAATCTCGCCAAGGCGTTTCCCGACTGGCCAGAGAGCAGGGTGCGCAAAACCGCCCGCGCCAGCGCCGCCAATCTTGGGCGCATCGCCGCCGAACTCTGCCATATCGAAGAGTTTCGCGGCGCCACGGTCGACGGACGATTCACCTACAGCGGCGAAGAGGTCGTAGCGGCTGCGCACAAAGGTTCCATCATCTTCGTCGGTCCACACCAATGGAATTGGGAGCTCGTGCCGCTTCTCTATAGCGAGCTTGGCATCCGGGTGACAACCATCTACGGCCGGCTAGCCAACGATCTCGTCGATCGCACGATCTTCGCCCAGCGCGCAAAGACGGGAGCGACCTACGTCGAAAGACGCAAGGCGCTGCGCGCATTCATGGGCGCGCTGGAGAAAGGCGAATCTCTCGCCTTTCTCGTCGATCAGCGTGTGAAATCCGGCGTCCTCGTCAAATTCTTCGGCCGCGACATGCTGATGACCGGCGTGCCGGCGAGGCTCGCCCTGCGCTTCCGCTGCCCGATCGTCACGGTCGACATGGAACGGCGAAAGGGCCATCGTTTTCACGTCCGCTTCGGAAAGCCGATTCATCCACCTGCGCCAGCCGGTGCCGACGCCGAGCGGGAGATGACTCAGGCGGTGGCTCTGGAGCTCGAGAAGAGCATCAGGGGGGATCCCGAGTCCTGGTTCTGCAACAAGCGCCGCTGGCCCGACTAAGGCTGCCTTGATCAGTCCTTCGCCCGCTCGACATAGGAGCCGTCGTCCGTCATCACGACCACCTTCGTGCCGGCGGTGATATGGGGCGGCACCATGGTGCGCACGCCGTTGGACAGTGAGGCGGGCTTGAAAGAGGAGGACGCCGTCTGCCCCCTGACCACCGGCTCGGTCTCGACGACTTCGAGCACCACGCGCGGCGGCAGCTCGATGGAGATCGGCGCGCCATTATGCAGGCTGATCTGCACCTCCATGTTCTCCGCGAGATAGACCGCCTGCTCGCCCAACATATCCTCTGGCAGCGACAATTGCTCGAAGCTCACCGGGTCCATGAACACATAGTGATCGCCGTCCTGATAGAGATAGTTGAACGGCTTCGACTCCACATAGGCCCGTTCGACGATGTCGGTCGTCTTGTAGCGCTCGTTCACCTTGACCCCGTCGCTGATGCGCCGCATCTCGACCTGGGTCACCGGCGTTCCTTTGCCGGGATGGAAGTTTTCGGCATTCAATATGACATAGAGCCTGCCCTGTTCGTCTTCCACGATATTGCCTCTGCGCAGGCTGCTTGCGATCACCTTTGCCACATGAATCTCTCTATTGAGGTGCGCCGACGGGCACGAGGGATTGACGTAAGGAGGACAGCCTCATAGCAGGGTGTCCTGCAAAGGCCAAGGCTAAAGGGCCACCAACAGGAGAGACGCTTTGATGCGCAGTCAATGGTGGCATCGCGATGTGCATGCCGGCCGCCGCCCGGTTCTGATCGTCCGCAACGCCATCGCTTCGGCGATCAGGAGCTATTTCGCCGATGAAGATTTCATCGAGATTGATGCAGCGGCGCTGCAGTTTTCGCCTGGCAACGAAACCCACATCCACGCCTTTCCCGTGGCGCTGAACAGGCTCGATGGCGCATCGCTCCTGCGCTATCTGCACACCTCGCCTGAATTCGCCATGAAGAAGCTGCTTGCAGCGGGGGAAACCAAAATCTTCAGCATGAGCCATGTCTTCCGCGATCGTGAGCGAGGCCCGCTCCATGCGCCGGAATTTACCATGCTCGAATGGTACCGGGCGGGTGTGAACTATCGTCGGATCATTGAAGACTGCCTCAAGATTCTCGAACTCGCCTTGAAGGCGTCGCAATCGCAAGCATTTCGTTATCGGCTGCAATCCGCCGATCTCAACGCGGAAGCTCGGATGATCACCCTTGCCGAGGCCTTTTCGAGATACGCCGACATCGATCTGCTCGCCACATGCTTGGACGATGCCGTGGCGAGCAGAGACGCGCTCGCCCGGGCAGCGATGCGTGCCGGGCTCACCGTGCGCGAGGCAGATGGGTGGTCGGATATTTTCAGCCGTGTGATGGTCGCTCTCATCGAGCCGAAACTGGCGTTGGAAGGCGTATGCGTCCTCCATCAATATCCCCGTTCCGAGGCGGCGCTCGCCGCTCTCAATTCAGAGGATGCGCGCCTTGCCGATCGCTTCGAGCTCTACGTCTGCGGCGTCGAGCTCGCCAACGGCTTTCGCGAGCTGACTGACGCAGCGGAGCAGCGCCGCCGCTTCGAGGCCTCGATGGAGGAGAAGCAACGCCTTTATGGTGAGCGCTATCCAATTGATGAGGAGTTTCTCGCTGCCTTGCCGGCGATGCCGGAGGCAAGCGGCGTGGCGCTCGGATTCGACCGCCTGGTCATGCTGGCGACGGGAGCGCCCAGCATCGACCATGTTCTGTGGACGCCTGTTGAATCCTGAGGTCTAGACCCCCACAGGGTCTTCGTGCCGCGCATCCCGGCCCGTATCGACCTCATCGCTGTTGCGGTAGCCGGCATTGACGCTGTTCGAGGGGCCCTCGTCGCGTTCCACATTGCTCGAAGGCTTGCGAGGCTCGGGCTTGTGCCGGGGCATGTGGGCCGGCTTGGGAGTGTTGCGCTGCATGACCGTCCTCTCACCCGATGACCTACATTCGACAACGCGCATGTTCCCCTTTGGTTCCCGCTGAACGTCAACATGGGCCTCATCGTCATGTGCGGACTCGATCCGCGCATCTCCCTCCATTCGTCATTCCGGCGGAGGCCGGGTCCAGCTTCGGGTCTCTCAGCATGCAACTGGATTCCGGCTTTCGCCGGAATGACGAGGGAGAGAACTGCGGGCTCAAGCCCGCGCAAGACGAGAGGCAATAGCCCAAAGCCGACAAGCTTCATTTGACTCAGTTTACAAAGGTTAATAGAGTGCCTCGAGTGGTATGACAGGTATACCGAGTGGGTATCGTTCGTCGTCGCAAGTTGTTCGAGGAGGTGGCCGAGCGCGTCGAGCAGCGCATCCGCGATGCGGAGATCGCGCCGGGCAGCTGCCTGCCCTCAGAACGCGAGCTGATGCGCGAATTCGGCGTCGGACGCCCCGCCGTTCGTGAGGCGCTGTTTCATCTCAATCGAATGGGACTGGTCGAACTGCGTGCGGGCGAAAGGGCGCGTGTGGCCGAGCCGACGCCGCAGGCCGTCGTCGATACCTTGGCCGGTGCGGCGCGCTATTTCCTTTCCGCTCCGGGCGGCATCGAACATTTCCAGAAAGCCCGCGCCTTCTTCGAGGTCGGCCTTGCCCGCTATGCTGCGCAGAATGCCACGCGAGACGACGTGGCTGAGCTTGAAGCGGCGCTCGAGGCCAACCGGCGCTCGATCGGCGACATGCGCAGATTCGGCGAGACCGACATCGCCTTTCACTATCGGCTCGCCGTCATCCCCGACAATCCAATTTTTCCAGCTCTTCATGGCGCCATCATCGGCTGGCTCAGGGAACAGCGTCAGGTCACTCTGAGCATTCCCGGGCAGAACCGCATCGCCTATGAGGCGCATGCCGCCATTTGCGAGGCTGTCGCCAGGCGCGATCCCGACGCCGCCGAAGACCGGATGCGCGAGCATTTGAACCAGGTCGCCCGCATATACATGCAGATCAAGGCGGAGGGATCATGGGCGCCTATGTGATCCTCGTCGATTTTCGCATCAAGCCGGGCGCCCGGGATGATTTCCGCCGCCTCATCGACGCCAACGCCAGGGACTCGTGCCGTGACGAGCCCGGTTGCCGGCGCTTCGACGTCCTGGAATTGCCGAACCAGGCCGACCGCATCCTTCTCTATGAGATCTATGACGATCGCGCCGCCTTCGAGGCGCATGTGAAGTCGCCCCATTTTGCCAGGTTCGACAAACAGAGCGCGCCTTTCGTCTCCGCCAAGCAGGTGACGGTGTGCGATCTCGTCTGCGAAGGCTCGGGCCGCATCGCTGTGATCGGGACATAGGAGGGGAAATGCAGTCAGCACTCAAGGAGATGACGCGCTCGCGCCAGCTCAAGCTCGGTCACTTCATCGTCGAATTCGCAACGCCCGGCATCGGTCACATTCTCAAATCCGCCGGCTGCGAGTTCGCCCTTTTTGATCTCGAGCATTCGGGCTTCGGCTTCGAGACCGTGAAGAGCGCAATTCGCTATCTCGAGGCGGGACAGGTGGCTCCCATCGTGCGCGTTCCTTCCAAGGAATATCACCATATCGCCCGCGCCTGCGACATGGGGGCCGAGGGCCTGATGGTGCCCATGGTCGGCTCGGAGAGAGAGGCGAGGGCCATCGTCGATTGCATGAAATATTATCCCGACGGCAAGCGCGGTGTCGCCCTCCAGGTTGCCCATGATCGCTATCGCAGCGGCCCCGTGACCGAAAAGCTCAAGAACGCCAACGCCCAGACCACGCTTTTCTGTCAGATCGAGACCGCGGAGGGTGTCGACCATGCCGACGCCATAGCGGCGATCGATGGTGTGGATTGCCTCTGGGTTGGCCATTTCGACCTTTCGGCGTCGCTCGGCATTCCCGGCCAGTTCGAGCACCGTGATTTCAAGAAGGCCATAGACAAGGTCATCGCCGCCACCACCAGGCGCAAGAAGGCCTTGGGACGCCTCGTGCCGACGGTCGATCAGGGTGCTGAATTCTTCTCCCAAGGCTTCGACTTCATCTGTTATTCTGGCGACGTCTGGGTGCTGCACAATGCGCTCGCCGAAGCGTTGTCGACGCTCCGGGCGAAGTGCAAGCCCAAGCCGCAGGCGAGGAAGGCATGAGCGACATGTTTCGCGTCGCCCTTTCCGGCGATTTTCGCAAGGCGGACGGCTCGCCGACCTTCCCCGATTTCGATCTCGGGCCTTTGCGCAGCGCGTCCGCTGTGGACATGGCCTTCCTCGATTCCGCCAATCCCATCAAGGCAAGCCAGATCGCCGATTTCGATGCCCTCATCCTGCTCGTGCCGCGCTTCGCGCGCGAGAGCATTCATCCCAACGGCAGGCTGGCCGCTGTTGCCCGCTTCGGCGTCGGCTACGACAATGTCGAAGTCGATGCGCTGACCGAAGCCGGCATCGCCCTCGTGATCACGCCTGACGGCGTGCGCCGTCCCGTCGCCGTCTCGATCATAACCCTTATGCTCGCCCTCACGGGAAAGCTCCTGATCAAGGATCGCCTGACCCGCACCGGGGGCTTCAATCAGCGCGCCGAGCATATGGGAGTAGGACTTGTCGGGCGCACGCTTGGATCGATCGGCATCGGCAATATCGGCGCCGAGATGTTCAGGCTGGCCAAGCCCTTCGACATGAAATTCATTGCGCACGACCCCTATGCCGACCCCAAGCTTGCCACGGA
>DATBMX010000107.1:0-2685 GCA_036554625.1 Aestuariivirgaceae bacterium | reverse complement strand
GCAGCAGGCCCATCAGCGCGCGATGAATCTTTGCCGCATCCGGCGCCGCCACAAGCGGCTGATCGGTGGCTGCCTTCTCGAAAGCTTGTACATTTTCCGATCGCACGGCTTCATTCCTCAATCGCGCCGCTGCGTCGTTCCTGCGCACCGGCGCCCCCGCATGCAACGCTTTCACCCACATCCGGGACGGCGAGCTGGCCCAGGTCCTCCCGGCGAGAGCATGTTCCCGGTCACATGCCCATTTTGCATTGGTCTCAACGCGCCCTCGGGTTCGGCAATCCTCCAGCGGCGGAGCTCAAGACGTTCGCCACCTGTTCTCTGAGATCCGTGAAAACCGCCTCGATGGAAGGCGTGGCATCGATCACCGTGAAGCCGAAGTCTTCGACCATTTTGTCGAACTGCCTCATAATACGACTCTGGTATTTAACAAAACTCTCGTACCTATCGTCTCCCAGATGGAGATCCATCCCGGACTCCCAATAGTCGAAACCTCCTTCTTGCAGAACCCGCGTCACCAGATCATCAACGCTCGCGCGCAAGTAGAAAACCCGATCGGGCTTGAGGGCGAACCCGTAGACCCCGCGCAGCCAATCCGGGTCGATGCCACGTACCAGGGCGCGGGCGGCCAAGGTGTAGATATAGCGATCGGTGAGCACGACAAATCCGGCTTTCAGGGCCGGAAGGACTTCGTGCTCCAGGCGATCCGCGAAATCGGTGGCGTAAAAGAGCGTCATCGTAACGCGGCCCAACGTGGTCCCTTTCTTGGCCCGGCGCAGTCCCTTGCCCGCCAAAGGCGACCGCGTCATCCTGGTGGCGAGAACCGCATGTCCCTTGGTTTCCAACCATTGTTTGAGGAGCCGGATCTGGGTGGAACGGCCTACCCCATCGGCGCCTTCAACGACGATCAGCTTGCCCTTCAATTCCTGCGGCTCTAATCGCGTGATTCCCTGGCCCAAGAAGTCAAATCGATGCATGTTCCGATCCTCGTTTTTTTCGCTCCGGCCAACGCCTTGGCGACACTCCGTCTCATGTGAATTTGTTGCTCCTCGATGGGCAGGCTGGCATCGATGACGTCCAGGCTAAATTCCTCGACCTTGCTTTCGTACTCTTCGCACCTGCACAATCGAACATAGACAAATGCCCTTTTCGAAAACAATGGCCTACGCCAGCGGCGATCCGCTTAACACCTATTCCGAAGGAACATCGTGGATGTTCGCTCTTTGCTTCCACCGGGGGGAGGGATCAAAGTGCTGCCTCCCGCCATCTCCAGAGCAAGCCATCGACCAATCCTATTCGGCGGGAAACTCCATTGCTGCAATGCCAACGAGTCACGAAGTTAAGCAAAGCGCGCGACTATCGTTCGCCCGCTCTGATGCACAGCCGCGGCTTTACTCGTCTTGCTCGAACTTCGGGTTGATCAAGTTGTCGAACGAAAAAATCTCGTCCCATTTCTCCTGGCTGAGGAGCTTCCTCTCCTGCACGATGATGTCGTGGAGGCTTTTACCCGTCTCGTAGCCTTCCCTCGCAAGCTCGGCGCACTGCCTGTAACCCAGGGAGGGCTTGAGCAGAGTCACTATACCCAGAGAATTGAGCACCATGTCGCGCGTGCGCTCGGCATTCGCCGTGATGCCCTCGATGCAATTCGCCCGCAGGCTATTCACTGCTCGCTCCATGGTCGCGATCGAGGCGAAGAGCGCGAACGTGATCACCGGTTCCATGACATTGAGCTGTAGCTGGCCGGCCGAGGCGGCAAGGGTAACGGTGACGTCCAGCCCGATCACGAGAAAGCTGGTCTGATTAACGACCTCGGGAATCACCGGATTGACCTTGCCCGGCATAATGGAAGAGCCGGGTTGCATCTGCGGCAGGTTAATTTCGTTCAGCCCGCAGCGTGGTCCCGAAGCCAGCATGCGAAGGTCATTGCAGATTTTGGTGAGTTTGACCGCGGTGTGCTTGATTACGCCTGACAACAGAACGTAGTCTCCTGTATCCGACGTGGCCTCGATCAGGTCCTCGGCAAGACTGAACTTGATGCCCGTAATGTCGGAAAGATGTTTTGTCGCGAGCGCCGGATAGCCGGGCGCGGCAGTCACAGTGGTGCCGATCGCGGTGGCGCCCAGATTCACGCATTGCAGCATGCGCCTGACATCCGCGAGTCGTTCCACTTCTTCACCGATCGTTGTTCCCCAGCCGTGAAACTCGGAGCCCAGGGACATTGGCACGGCGTCCTGCAAGTGGGTGCGGCCCATCTTGAGCACCTTGTCGAACTCCCGCGCCTTGGCGAAGAACGCTTCCTGAAGCAGCCGCAGCGCTTCCATGTAACTTTCCAGTCGAAGGATTAGTCCAAGATGAAAGGCGGTCGGATAGACATCGTTCGTTGACTGGCCGAAGTTCACATGGTCGTTCGGGTTGACGTACTGGTACTCACCCTTTTTATGGCCGAGAATTTCCAGCGCGAGATTGGCGATCACTTCGTTGGCGTTCATGTTCGTGGACGTGCCCGCGCCACCTTGAATGAAGTCGGTTATGAACTGATCGAGCATCTCGCCGGCGATCAACCGGTCGCACGCGCGGATGATCGCCTCGGCGATCTTGGGGTCGAGCACGCCGAGATCGCGATTCGCCATCGCGGCTGCCTTTTTGACATAACCAAACGCCTTGACGAAGTAGGGCTCCCGCGATATC
>DATBMX010000105.1:0-3841 GCA_036554625.1 Aestuariivirgaceae bacterium | reverse complement strand
CCTTCAAGACGCATAACGACACGCTCGCGGTTCCGCCAAAGTTCATTTTCAGCCCGACGCTCGAGAATTTCGTCGGTGTTTTCAGCCGCCCGTACTCCGCAGGCGCGGACGCCCAGGCCACCAACTTCGATCTCTATTTCTTCAATTCGATTTTCATCGCCGGCACCAGCGTCTTTCTTGCCCTGGTGATCGGCACACTCGCAGCGTTTGGTTTTTCGCGCTATCCGCTGAAAGGCAACGACACCTACCTGTTCATCATCCTGACCACGCGCATGCTGCCTGCGATCGTGGTGATCATTCCCGTCATTCTCATGTTCAGGGTGACAGGACTCGCCGGAAGCTACATCGGCATCATTGCGCTCTACACGGCTTTCAATCTTCCCTTCACCATATGGATGATGAAAAGCTTCTTCGACGAGTTGTCGCCCGACGTCGAGGATGCAGCACGCATCGACGGCTCGTCCGATACGCGCGTGTTCCTTAAAATAAGCCTGCCGCAGGTGATCGCCGGCCTCGCCGCCACCGCCGTCTTCGGCCTGATTCTAACCTGGAACGAATATCTTTTCGCATTGCTGCTGACCGGCGTCGAAACGCGTACCGTGCCCGTCGCCATGGCGCAGACCATCGGCGGCGACATCGGTGTGCGGTGGAGTCTGCTCGCCGCCATCGAGACGCTGTTCCTGATCCCTGTTATTCTCGTCACGTTCTTCCTGCAGAATCATCTTCTGCGCGGCGTGACTTTCGGCACTATCAAGAGGTGACGCCAGCCGATGTCCACAATCGCACTCAAGGGCGTTACCAAGCGTTTCGGCGATTTCGTCGCAGTAAAGGATGTTGATCTCAATGTTGCCGCGGGCGAGGTCGTCTGCCTCCTCGGACCCTCGGGCTGCGGCAAGACCACCACATTGCGCATGATCGCGGGGCTCGAGCGCGCCACCTCGGGCGACATCATCGTTGCCGGCCGCCGCATGAACGAGCTGCCGCCCGAGCGACGCGACATCGCCATGGTCTTTCAGTTCTACGCTCTCTATCCGGCTTTGACGGTGAACGAGAATATTGCCTTTCCTCTCCATCATGAGGGCCTGAGCAGCGGCGAGATTGCCAGGCGAGTCATGCGCGTCGCCACACTTCTTCACCTAGAGACAGTCTTGGCCCGCCTGCCCGGGCAGATCTCCGAAGGAGAGAAGCAGCGCGTCGCCGTCGCGCGGGCCATCATTCGGGACCCCAATTGTTTCCTCTTCGACGAACCTTTGAGCCGGCTCGACGTGGAGCTGCGCCAGTCCATGCGCGGGCAGATCAAGGAGGTCCTCTCCGGGCTCTCCAAGGCCACTGTCATCGTCACTCACGATCAACTCGAAGCGCTCACCATGGCCGACCGGATCGCCATCATGCGCGAGGGCATCATCGAGCAAATTGCCACGCCGCATGAGGTCTTCGCACGTCCCGCCAATGTGTTCGTCGCAAGCTTCATCGGAACGCCGCAGATGAATCTCCTCGAAGCGGAGTTCAAGGGCATGCAGGGCCGCAAGGCGGCGATCGGCATCGATTCCAGAACAATCGCGCTCGATGTCGATACAGCGGCGCAGGGGCTCAAGCCTTCTCGCGTCACCATCGGCATCAGGCCGCGAGCGCTTTTCCCGCGCAGCGAGGCTGCAGGCGATACCATCGCCGCCAACGTCGAGCTGATCGAGCCGATGGGGGCGGAGACCTTGATCCATGCGCGGGGCGAGGCTGGTCATGACATCCGGGTGGTCGTTCCGCGCGAGGTGAAGCTCCGCATCGGCGAGAGGCTGCATCTCAAACCCGATCCGCGGCAGACTCATCTCTTCGATATGGAAGGGAGGGCTGTGCGCTCATGAATGAACCGAAGACGACGAACGGCATGTCGGTAGCCGCAGCGACGCGGCTCGAATACTTCATCATCGGAATGGGCGTTCTGGCCCTTCTGCTGATATTCCAGCCCTTCAGCCTCACGCTGTTCGCCGTCGGCTGTGCCCTTGTCGTGCTTGCGGCTCTGTCGAACAATCTCCTGCCCCTGTGCGAACCGGGCGTGCCGGCCCGCACCATCGTCATGGCGGTGGCGATCGTCGCCATCATTTTCGTTGCCGTGGTCGGTCTGTCGCTGATCTCGGCCTATCTCTACGGACGATTGTTTGTGGGTGCGCCCTAGGCCGTTTTAGGTCACCTCCCCCACTTAAACCGTCATTCCGGTGAAAGCCGGAATCCAGCTTCACTTATTGACATCCAAAGCTGGACCCCGACCTTCGTCGGGGCGACCACAAGAGAAAGAGATATCTACCCCACGAGCTGTTGCACCAGCGCTTTCACCATGCGAGGCAGATCATATGGAAAGCGAGCGGTAATGAGGTTTCCGTCCACGACGACAGGTTCGTCAAGCACCTCGGCGCCGGCATTGGCGAGATCGACGTGGATGTTCCACACGGCTGTCGCCTTTCGGCCCTTGAGCAGCCCGGCGCTGATCAGCACCCAAGGTCCATGGCAGATGCCGCATACTGGCTTTCCCGCCGCGTGCATCGCCTTGAGGAAGCGATGCGCATCCGCATTGGCGCGCAGGAAATCGGGGTTCCAACACCCGCCCGGCACGATCACCGCATCGTAATTCGCAGGGTCGGCCGACTCCAGATACTGGTCGATCTTTAGCCAGCCGGCATTTTCCATGAGACGGATGGCGAGGACATGCGTCTCCGCGATGAGCGGCATTTTCACGCCATAGCTCGGCGGCATCTGGCCCTGCTTGGGCGCCACGATATGAACGTTGGCGCCATGCTCGCTGAGCCAGCGGTGAGAGCCGATGATCTCAACCTCCTCTACGCCATGGGTGCAGCAGATGGCGATCCTCTTGCCTTTCAGGAGGGTCCGGTCGCCGGGAGGGTCGAACAGGAACCGGTTGAGCTCCTGATTGAGCTCGCCTTCCGCCGTCACCAGAAGCTGGGTCGAGAGAAGGGGCACGGCGGCAGGAGATTCGAAGTCCTGAACGCGTTTGAGGCCGGCATCCGCCACGGGCGCTGGATGGAGTGCTGTGTTCATGGCTGTCTCTCCCTGTTTTGCCACGGATTGTTTCATATTTCGGGCGGGTGGTCGATCTCAAGCTGGATTCCGGCTTCCGCCGGAATGACGATGTGGCTATGAAATTCGTCATCCCGGCGGAAGCCGGGGTCCAGCTTGCTTGGGTTAGGAAAGACAATGAACGGACGGAACTATCGCGGCCTTGACTTCGGCCTCGGCGAAACGGCGGATGCCATCCGCGATACGGTGCACAGCTTTGCCGCCAATGAAATTGCCCCTCTCGCAGATGATATCGACCGAAGCGATGAATTCCCGCGCCACCTGTGGCCAAAGCTTGGGGACCTCGGACTCCTTGGCATCACGGTCGAGGAGGACTATGGCGGTTCCGGCCTCGGCTATATCGAGCATTGCGTTGCGATGGAGGAGATTTCGCGCGCATCAGGATCCGTGGGCCTGTCCTATGGCGCTCATTCCAATCTCTGCGTCAACCAGATTCGCCGCCACGCCACTGAGGCGCAGAAGCGCAAATATCTGCCGAAACTTCTGAGCGGCGAACATGTCGGGGCTCTCGCCATGTCCGAACCGCAGTCTGGTTCGGACGTCGTGTCGATGCGCCTCAAGGCCGAGCCGAAGGGCGACCGCTATGTTATGAACGGGACGAAGTTCTGGATCACCAACGGGCCGGTTGCGGATGTCGTGGTGGTCTACGCCAAGACCGATCCCGCCGCGCAAAACCGCGGCATTTCCGCCTTCATCGTCGAAAGCGCCTTCAAGGGATTTAGCGTGGCGAAGAAGCTCGACAAGCTCGGCATGC